>JBIIFR010000058.1:0-7377 GCA_044237215.1 Gaiellales bacterium | reverse complement strand
CCCGCGACCTCCTGCCCGACGGGCTGGCCGATGCCGGCGCGACCGTCGAGGTCAGCGCGCTCTACCGCACCGAGTACGCCGTGCCCGACGGTGACGCCGCGCTGCGTGCCGACTGCATCACCTTCACCTCCGCCTCGACGGTGCGCGCCTTCGCGGCGGCCTTCCCCGACACGGATCTGGAAGACCTGCCCGGCGTCTCGATCGGCCCGATCACCAGCGCCGCGATGCGCGAGCTCGGCGTGGGCATCGCCGTGGAGGCCGACGACCACGACCTCGATGGCCTCGTCACGGCGATCCGCGAGCTGCTCGGCTAGCGATCGGCCTCGCGCTCGAGTCGCAGGATGCCCGGAATCGTGATCGCGAACGCGATCGCAACGGCAACGGCCGAGATGACGAACACCCAGCGGACCCCGACCACGTCAGCCAGCAGCGCCCCGATCGCCGCGCCGCTTGAGATTGCGGCCACGGCGATCATCCGCCCCGAGATGCCGACGCGTGCCTGCAGCCGATCCGGCACGCCCCGCTGGCGCTCGCCGATGATCGTCGACAGCAACGAGTAGTCGCTGAGCTGGCGCAGGGAGTTGGCTGCGGCGACGCTGGCAAAGCCGGGTGCGAGGCCCGTGGCGAGCACCGTCAGCCCACTCAGCGCGGTCGTCCAGGCGACCACGCGGCCGGCGCCGAAGCGCGGTATGAGCCGGCCGAGCAGCGACGGCACGCCGACACCGACGGCCGCGCCGATCGCCAACACGATGCCCGCCCGTAGCGAGTCGAGGCCGAGCGTGACGTGCAGGAGCGGCACGATCAGGGCCGCCGAGGCCGCCGCGCCGAGGTTCCAGCCGATGCTCAGCCAGGTGTATGCGCGCACCCGCGGCGTCTGCCAGATCACGGCCAAGCCCTCTTTCATCATCGCCCAGGCGGGCTCGTGCAGCGCCCGCACCTGCGCGTCGAGCGGCTTGCGGATCAGCAGGATCATCACCATCGCGACGGCGAACCCGACCGCCTCGGCAACCAGCGTGAACGACGGACCGATGAGGCCGATCAGGATGCCGCCGATCGCGGGGCCGGCGAAGAAGCCGATCGCCCACGCCGCCGACAGCGTCGCCTGACCTTGGGTGAAGCGCTCACGGCCGATGATCGCCGCGATCGCACCGAAGACCGCGGCATCCACGAAGACGCGGGCCGTGCCGATCGCGAAGGCCGCGATCAGGATGATGAAGAGCGGCGGCGGACCCGCGAACGCCCAGAACGGGATGATCAGCGCCGCTGCGATCTGCGTGGCGTGCGCCACCCACATCACGGTGCGACGCTTGTGGCGATCGCCGATCACACCCGCCGGCAGGCCGAAGACCACGTACGGGAAGATCGACAGCGCGAAGATCAATCCCGCCTCGGTACTGGTACCGCCGTTCTCCAGCACGATCCACGGCAGCGCGATGGAGGAGACGCCAGCGGCGACCACGTCGACGGCCTGCGCGAGCAGGAGGAGGCGGCCGTCCCGATCGGCGAGGAGCGGGTCGTCGCGCAGGGGATCAGCCGCCGGGCTTCGCGCCCATCACCCAGATCGCGATGGCAATCGCGATGATCTCGCCGCCACCGATCCAGATGATGCGCTTGGCAAGCGCGACCGACTCCTTGTCGGTGGTGGCGTTGCGCATCCGGCGCGCGGCCGGGTGCATCAGCGCGCTACCGACGACGGCGGCGACGAGCCACAGGATGAAGCCGAGGTTGATCCACAGGCCGTTGCCGACGGGGTAGGCGACGACCATCCAGATACCGGAGGCCAGCAGGATAACCGCGGCCGGCAGGCCGATCCGGGTGGCGAAGCGGACCACAGCGACGGCACCGGTCAGGACGCCGTTCTCGCTGCGGCGCGTGACGAGCGTGGCGAACACGAGCGAGCCGAACAGGCTGCCCAGCCACACGTAGGCGGCCAGCGAGTGAATCAGCGCGAGGGTGTCATAGCTCATGGGTGCTCGGTCTCCGGCGTCGGGCTGGTCAGGACATCAGCGTAGTCGCGCCGGGGCGCGGCGACCCAGAGGTCCCAAGGATGCGTCTCCCCCTTCGCCCGATCCGCGGCGCATCCTTCCCGCAGCAGTGAGGCCAGCTGGTCGACCCGGGCGATCAGGCGCCGACACCAGGCGGCGTCATCTGGAGCCGGGTCGTCAAGCAGTTCCGCAATCGAGCCGGCCAGGCGATTGGCGTGCACGGCGTTCTCGGGCGTCGGCTCAGCCAGCAGGCGATCCCACGCGCCGGACCGGTAGTCGTCCCACGCCTCGTCGAGCTCGTCGGGACCCGCCAGCGCGCCGGTGGCGTCAGCGGCGATCGCGTAGCGCTCCTCGAACTCAGCCCGGTCGAGATCCTCAGTCGTCATGAACGAGAGCGTACGCGGCGAATCTGGATCCGGATCCAGATTTGCCGTTTTCGTGCAGATTTGGATCCGGATCCAAATTCACCGTTTTCGCGCAGATTTAGATCCGGATCCAAATCTGCATCGTCGGGTCGAGCCGGGAATCGCGGCGCTGCGCCGTGAACCGCGTCCCGCGGACGTCCCGCGTTATCCGCCGAGAAGACCGGTCAGCCCAAGTGACCCGCTGCGTGGAGGCCCCGCAGGGTCGCCATCAGGATCAGGAGAAACTGGACGCCGCAGATCATCACGACGCGCCGCGCGTACTTGGTCACCTCGGGCGACCCCACTTCCGCGCTGAGCAGCTTTCGCGCCGCCGAGTACAGCAAGAGACTCCCGGGGATGGTCACGAGCAGAAGGAGAATGATGCCGGACACCAGTGCGAAGCCGTCTCCCGTCGGCCACTTGCCCGTGGCGTACAGCATGAGACCGGTCATCAGCACGACGGTGGCAAGCGTCGCGCTGATCAGCGCCGTGAAACGCACGATTGCCATCCCGTCGGTGGGGAGGCTCTTCGACGCCTGCACCCAACTGATGACGGCGAAGATCACCGTGAGGAAGAGGGCGCTGATCCACAGGAACACGAGAGTCGCGTGGATGAGTTCGATGGTGTCGTAGCTCATGGTCATGGGTGCTTGGCCTCCGCAGTCACGTATTGGAAGCAAGATACCAAACTAGAGCGCAGTAGTGATTTAGGTCTGCGCCTCCATTTGTTGAGTGACCGCATCCCCGTCGTTGCCACTGACCTACCCTGCCTCTGTGGCCACCATGCACCTCGCAGGCGTGACGAAGTCGTACGGCGACCGCACGCTCCTCGATGACGTCTCTCTGCGCGTCGCCACGGGGCAGCGCCTCTGCCTCGTCGGCCGCAACGGGGTCGGCAAGACGACGCTGCTGCGGATCATCGCCGGCGAGGTCGCCCCCGACGACGGCGAGGTCGGCATCCCGCGCGGCTGGCGCGTCGCACTCCACGACCAGCGCCCGCCCCGCGCCGACGGCCGCTCACTCGGCGCCTACGTGGCCGAGCTGCTCGGCGACGTCGAGTCGATCGAGCGGCGCCTGGCCGAGCTCGAGCAGGCGATGGCCGGCGGCGACCACTCAGACGCAACGATGCACGCGTACTCGTCGACACAGGCCGAGTTCGACCAGGTCGGCGGCTACACGTGGCGGGTCCACGTCGAGTCGGTGCTGCGCGGACTCGGCTTCGAGGATGCCGACATGGACCGCGAGCTCAAGACGTTCTCCGGCGGCGAGCTGACGCGCGCCGCGCTGGCCCGCACCCTGTCGGCGAACCCCGATCTGCTCCTGCTCGACGAGCCGACCAACCATCTCGACCTCAAGAACCTCGAGTGGCTGGAACAGGAGCTCGCCGAGTTCCCCGGCGCCGTCCTCGTCGTCTCGCACGATCGCTGGTTCCTCGAGGCCGTCGCCACGGGCGTCGTCGAGCTCGGGCGCGGCCGGGCACGCTCGTACAACATGAAGTACTCCGCCTACCGCAAGGCGCGCATCCTCGAGGAGACGCAGGCGATCGACCAGTACGAGCGCCAGCAAGAGGAGATCGAACGGCTCGAGCGCTTCATCAGCCGCTTCAGCGCGGGCACGCGCTCCAAGCAGGCCAAGTCGCTCGGCAAGCGCCTCGACAAGATCGATCGCGTCGAGCTGCCACAGCGCGAGATCCAGCTTCGCTTCGGCTTCCCGAAGACGGCGAAGCCGAGCCGGGTGGTCCTCGAGGTCGAGGACCTGACCCTCACCGCCGGCGATCGGATCCTGTTCGAGCGCGGCGGCTTCGTCCTCGAGCGCGGTCGACGCATGGCCGTGATCGGCCCGAACGGCGCGGGCAAGACGTCGCTGCTCGAGGCGCTGATCGGTGAGCGCCACGCAGCAGGCGGCAAGATCAAGCTCGGCCACAACGTCGAGGTCGCGTACTTCTCCCAGCACGCGGACGACCTGCCCGGGCGCGCCACGGTGCTCGAGGCGATGAGCGCCGGCAGCCCCCTCGGCACGACGGATTGCCGCACCCTGCTCGGGCGCTTCATGTTCCCCGGCAGCGAGGTCGAGAAGAAGGTCGAGGTGCTGTCGGGCGGTGAGCGCCGCCGCCTGCTGCTCGCCAAGATGGTGGCAACCGGGGCGAACCTGCTGATCCTCGACGAGCCGACGAACCATCTCGACGTCGAGGCCTGCGAGGCGCTCGAGGCGGCGCTCGACGCCTACGACGGCGCGATCCTGATGGTCTCCCACGACCGCGCGCTGATCGATGCGGTCGCCCAGGAGACGCTGTCGATCGAGACGGGCACCCTGATCCGCCGCGACGGGGACTACGAGGACTTCCTCGCCGCCACCGCGGGCGGCGTCCGCGAGAAGACCGTGAAAAAGTCCGCACCTGCGGCCCCGAAGCCGAAGCGCGGTCCGACAAAGTTGACGCCCGAGCAGCAGCGCGTGCGCGAGCTCGAGGCGGAGGTCGCGGCCAAGGAAGGCACGATCGCCGCGCTCGAGGCCGAGCTCGCTGACGCCAGCGTGCGCGCCGACCACCAGCTGTTCGCGCAGACCGCACGGGCGCACAGCCAGCGTCAGGAGGAGCTCAAGCAGCTCATGCGAGCGTGGGAAGCCGCAGAGACGGCTGCGGCCGCCTCGGTGAGCGGCTAGCATCCGATCCATGCGACAGATCGTCGACCGACTCCAGGAGAGCGCCTTCAAGGTCTCCGAACAGGGCCAGCGCCTGATCCGTGCCGAAATCGCGCTCGCGCAGGCCGAAGTCAAGGCCAAGGCGCAGCAGGCGGCGCCTGGCGTCGGCCTCCTCGTCTTCGCCGGCGCGCTGGCCTTCCTCGCGCTCTTCGCCGTGATGATCTGCATCATCTGGGCGCTGGCGAACGTCTTCGCGATCTGGCTCGCCGCGCTGATCACCGCCATCGGCTTCCTCGTGCTCGCCGCGCTCTGCGGGGTGGCCGGCAAGGCGATCCTGCAGAAGGTCGGCCCGCCGATTCCGGAGACCGCGCTCGGCATCGCCAAGGGCACGCCCGCGGAGCTCGGCATCGTGCCGCCCGCGTCCGAGGACACCACCCTGCAGGGAGAGCGCTGATGCGCGAGAACAAGGCCGTCGCCGCTGCCCGCGTCGAGGCCGAGGCCGCGCAGGCCGGCTTCGTCGAGGCCGTCGGCAACCTCGGCACGTCCGCCGAGTCCGCGCGCGTGGAGGCCACCGCCTCTGCCAAGCGCATTGCCCCGATCGCGATCGCCGCCGCCGGCGCGCTCGTGCTCGTCGGCGTCATCCGCAAGCTGCGCTAGCTGGTGCTGATGGGACAACGGGGTCTGGCCCCGCTGGTAGATCAGTCCACGCCGAGCGGCTAGCGCCGCGTGGACGGCGCGCTCAGCAGCGCCGTGCCGGCGGCGACCGGTTCCGTGCCCGGCGCCTCGAAGGCCGGCCAGGTCAGCGTGCCGCGCTGGCGTCCGGTCGGGCTGACGGCGAGCGAGAAGCCCGCAGGCGCCGGCAGCTCGGCGAGCGTGGCGCCGTCGGCGCCGAGGATCGTAATCGTGCCGCCGAGTGCGCCGGGCGCGCCAGCGGCGGGAACCCGGCCGTTGGCGGCCTTCCCCCCTGTCGTCAGCTGCAGGATGCGCCCGCCCGCAATCGGCACGTCGACGCGCTGCACGATCCCGATGCCCTGTGCGTCCGCTCCGATCACGACGCGGCGACCATTGCCCGACAGGAGCGGCGGCAGTGCGGTCGGCAGGGGCAACGGCAGCGGCCGCACCTCGGCGTCGGCCTGCAGGAAGGTGCCGTTGCGGGCCGGTGCGCGCCCACGCGCCTTGGCGCGCTGGTCCACCAGGACGAGCGACCGCAGCGTGCCCGCCTTCGCGGCGGCTACCACGCTCGCGCTCTGACGAGCGGCGATGACGATCTGGTAGACGACGCCGATCGGCTCCGTCAGCACCGGGAGGGCGTGCGCGGTCGCGCCGCCGGCAATCGAGTAATCGCGATCGCCCTGGAACCGCGACAGGACGACGGTGATCGAGCCAATGGTCTGCGTGCCGACGGCCGCGTCCACGAGCCCCCGATGCTGGACAAGTACGCGCACGACGACGCGGCCCGCCAGCGGCGAGGCCTCGCCAGCGGCAGGCGTCACCACACCGAGCCGCACCCAGCGCACCGCAGGCTCACCGACCGTGGCCGCGGGCGGCGGGGCGGCGGCGGCGGCGGGGGCGAGCAGGCCGAACGCAAGCAGGGTGAGGAAGATGAGACGGCGACGCATGGACTCAGTCTGCGCGATGGTTCGCCTTCGGCCGGTGGAATCCCCCGTGCGCGACGCGCGGCATCACCTCGCTGGGCTCAGCCCGGCGGTTCCTCCGGCACGGTCGGCGGCCCATCCTCCTGTCGCCATCTACCCGTCAGGCGCGCGAGCTCGATGACGCCGAGCAGCACCAGCACGGCGACCGCCGCCGAGGCGCCGAAGTCCCCACCGAAGCCAGCGATCGTCGGCTGGAAGCCGATCTGCAGCACGCCGAACAGCGTCGCGGCGATCAGCAGCGGCCAGAGCCGGCCGCCGACGCGGCCGGGGGCGGTCATCCCGATGAAGCTGCCGCCGAACCAGGCGATGCAGAGCGGCGTGTAGGCGAAGGGCATGACGTCGCCCACCGGGGTGCGATCATCCAGCGCGAGCAAGACGAGGGCGAAGACGGCGGTCGGCGCGGCCGACGCCATCACCGGCGAGATGCCACGGTGGCGGAGCGCCCACGTCACGGCGGCGGCGATCGGTGCGACGGCGATCAGTGCGAGGCGGTCGGCGTAGTCGAGCTCCAGCACGGGCGCGCCCGTGCCCATCGCGCCGAACGCACGGGCCACGAGCGTGGTCAGGAACACGCCGCCGAAGGCAAGCAGGCCGAGCTTGCCGCCAACCCCATCCCACGTGGCGCGCAGGAGCGAGACCAGCACGCCCGCAACGAGACCGGCAAACGCCACCGCGGGCCAATCGGCGAGCACGAGC
>JBIIFR010000057.1:0-7502 GCA_044237215.1 Gaiellales bacterium | reverse complement strand
CGGCGTCACTGAAGCCGAGCGCCCGCAGCAGGTCGAAGCCAGGCTCGTCGAGCTCCTCGCGGTCGATGCCGAGGTTCTCCACGATCGCATCGTCGCCCACCGAGTAGCGGGTGAAGGCGAAGCGCACGTCGAAGGCCGTCGGCAGCGCGGTCTCGACGGCGGCCAGCATGGCCTCCGTGAAGCCGAAGCCGCGCAGAGCCTCCGGGTGGATGTGCGGGACGCCGTCGAGCGAGCCCGTGCCGACGCAGTAGCGGACGATGTCGTCCACCTGCTCCGGCGAGTAGCCGAGGTGCTGGAGCGCCGGCGGGACCGACGCGTTGACGATCTTGAAGTAGCCGCCACCGGCCAGCTTCTTGAACTTGACGAGCGCGAAGTCGGGCTCGATGCCCGTCGTGTCGCAGTCCATCACGAGGCCGATCGTGCCGGTCGGCGCGATCAGCGTGACCTGCGCGTTGCGGAAGCCGTGCGTCTCACCCAGGGCGAGCGCGCGGTCGGCCTCGTAGCGGGCAACCTCGAGGAGCTCCGGCTCGCAGTACGTGGCGTCGATGCCCTCGGGCGTGACCTGCAGGCCCTCGTACTCCGACGCGGCGGCCGCGTAGGCGGCGCGCCGGTGGTTGCGGACTACGCGGAGCATGTCGTCCTTGTTGCGCTCGTAGGCACCGAACGTGCCCTGCTCGGCGGCCAGCTCAGCGCTGGTGGCGAGCGAGGTGAAGTGCATGATCGCACTGACGGCACCGCAGAAGGCATAGGCCTGCGGCGAGTCGTAGGCGAGGCCGCGCTGCATCGTCAGGGCGCCGAGGTTCGCGTAGCCGAGGCCGAGCGTGCGGTAGAGGTACGACCGCTCCGCGATCTCACGGCTCGGGAACTGGGCCATCAGGACCGAGATCTCGAGCACGATCGTCCACAGCCGGCTGGCGTGGCGGAACAGCACGTGATCGAAGTGATCACCACGATCGAACGTCATCAGGTTCATCGAGGCCAGGTTGCAGGCCGTGTCGTCAAGGAAGACGTACTCGGCGCACGGGTTCGAGGCGACGATCTCGCCGTCGGCCGGGCAGGTGTGCCACTCGTTCGTCGTGTCGTGGAACTGGATCCCCGGATCGGCGCAGAGCCAGGCCGCCTCGCAGATCTGATCCCACAGGTCACGGGCGCGCAGGACCTTGCTGGAGGCGGGCGCGCGGCCCTGGGCCTCGGCCTTGGCCAGCTCGGTGCGGTCGTAGAGCGGCCACTCGGCGTCCTGCTCCACCGCGTCCATGAAGGCGTTGGTGATGCGAACGGAGTTGTTCGAGTTCTGGCCGGAGACGGTCAGGTACGCCTCGCCCTGCCAGTCGGTGTCGTACTCGTCGATCTGGAGTTCCTTGACACCCTGCTTGGCGAGGTCGAGCGTGCGCTGGATCGAGGCGTCGGGGACGCCGCCGGCGCGGGCGCCACGGACGGCCTGGGCGAGCGCCGGGTTCTCACGGGCGATGAAGCGATCGTCGCCCTCGCCCTCCTGCGTCGCGGCGAGCACCGCGTTGAGGTGGCGGTTGAGCATCCGGGAGCCGGCGACGAGCGCGGCGACCTTGGTCTCCTCGACGACCTTCCAGCGGACGTACTGCTCGATGTCCGGATGGTCGAGGTCGAGCGTGACCATCTTGGCCGCCCGGCGCGTCGTGCCGCCGGACTTGATGGCGCCCGCAGCGCGGTCGCCGATCTTCAGGAAGCTCATCAGGCCGGAGGAGCGACCGCCGCCCGACAGGCGCTCGTCGGAGCCGCGCAGCTTCGAGAAGTTGGAGCCGGTGCCCGAGCCGTACTTGAAGACGCGCGCCTCGCGGACCCACAGGTCCATGATGCCGCCCTCGTTGACGAGGTCGTCGTCGACGGACTGAATGAAGCAGGCGTGCGGGGCCGGGCGCTCGTAGGCCGACGTCGAGCGCTTGAGCTCGCCGGTGACCGCGTCGCAGTACCAGTGGCCCTGCGCCGGTCCGCTGATGCCGTAGGCCCAGTGCAGTCCGGTGTTGAACCACTGCGGGGAGTTCGGCGCGGCGACCTGGAGGGCCAGCATGGCGGACAGCTCATCGCGGAACGCGAGTGCGCCCTGCTCGTCGAAGTAGCCGTGGGTGAAGCCCCAGTAGGCCCAGCAGCCGGCGAGGCGACCGAAGACCTGGCGCGCGTCGTTCTCACCGACGAAGCGCTGCTCCTCGGGGAGGGCATCGATCACGGAGGTATCGGGCTCATGGCGCTGCAGCCACGTCGGCACGCCGTCTTCGGCGACCGGCTTGAGGGCGGCGGCGACGCCGGCCTTGCGGCAGTACTTCTGGGCGAGAATGTCGACGGCGACCTGACTCCAGGCCTCGGGCGCCATGATCGTCGCCTCGAAGGCGACCGATCCGTCGGGGTTCACGATGCGCGACGTGCGCTCGACGAACGAGATCCCGTCGTAGGGATCCTTGCCCTCTTTGGTGTAGCGCCGCTCGATCTCCATCTCGATCTCCTCCTGGTCCCGCCCCATCGGCGAGCTGTTCGTATCCTAGAACCCGCTCACTCGACGGGGATGACAAAGGTAGCGCCCCCATCGGACGGAGCCTCCGACGAAAGGCGCGGAAGTCGCCTGTGAACGACTAAGATCCCTTGGTGGATATCGAGCACATCCTGCGAACGATCGGCATCGTGCTCGCCGTCGGACTGATCGCCGTCCCGCTCGCGAACCTGCTGCGGCTGCCCAGCATGGTCGTCCTAGTCGCCGCCGGCATCGTCGCCGGCCCGACGCTGCTCGACCTCGTCGACGTGCCGATCGACAGCGTCGGTCCGTCGCTCCTCTTCACGATAGGCGTCGCGCTGATCCTCTTCCACGGCGGCCTCGGCGTGTCGCTCCGGGTGATCTCGAAGACGGCGATCGGCTTGCTGCTGCTGGCCATCCCCGGGGTGATGATCACCGCGGGTATTGTCGCCCTCATCGTCATGCCGCTGTTCGGCGTGTCGTGGCAGATCGCCCTGCTGGTCGGGGCCGTGCTGGGGGCCACCGACCCAGCCATTCTCGTCCCACTCTTCGACCGCCTCGGCCTGCGGCCGCGCGTCGCACAGACGGTGATCGCCGAGAGCGCGATCAACGATCCGATGAGCGCAATCCTGTCGCTGACGATGGCGGGCATCATCACGGCGGGCGGGCTCACCTCGAGCGTGTTCGCGGGCGATAGTCCCCTGATCGAGTTCATCCGCAGCATTGGACTGGGCCTGCTCATCGGCATTGTCGGTGGCGTCCTGATCGCGCTCATGCTCTCCTCGCGCCGCTTCGGCGTGCTCCGCGAGTCAGTGGCCGCCACACTGCTGGCGGTCGTGGCACTCGCTTACGTCTCGAGCGAGGTGGCGGGCGGTTCGCCGTATCTGGCCGCGTTCGTCGCGGGCCTGATCGTGGGCAACAAGGACCTGCTGCGGATCGAGCACAACCACACGCAGGAAGAGCAGCTGGAGACGTACGTCACCCAGACGGTGGATATCATCGTGCTCGCCATTTTCGTCGTGCTCGGGCTCAATCTCGACGTCCAACTCCTCGTCGACAACCTGTGGGCCGGACTCGCCGTGATGGTGGTCTTCATCTTCATCGCCCGACCGGCGACGGTCGCGTTTGGACTCGGCCTCGACCGCCGAGCCGGGTGGACCCGGCAGGAGGCGATCTTCATCACTTGGTGCCGGGAGACGGGCGTAGTGCCCGTCGCCGTGGCGAGCCTGCTGCTCGCCGAGGGTGTACCCGGCGCGGAGTTGGTCGCCACGCTCGTCACGTTCGCGGTCATCGTCACCTTGCTGCTGCAGGCCACCACGGCTGGGTGGTTGGCACGGCGACTGGGGCTGATCGAGACGCAGCCGCTGCTGCTCGACGGCGACGCCTAACCGGCGTCGAGCGTGTCGAGCACGACGCGGGCGCAGTGCGCGATCAGCGCGACCTCGGCACCGGGCGTGGCGTCGGCGATATGCGGCGTCAGCACGACGTTGGGCAGCGCGCGCAGAGCCTCCGGCACGTGGGGCTCGTCGGCGAACACGTCGAGCCCGGCCCCCGCGATGCGGCCGTCGGCCAGCGCCGCGATCAGCGCCGGCTCGTCCACCACGCCGCCGCGGGCCGTGTTGACGAGCACCGCCTCCGGACGCATCGCGTCGATCCGCGCCCGGGAGATCAACCCGCGCGTCTCGTCGGTCAGCGGGCAGTGCAGGCTGAGCACGTCGGCCCAGCCCATCAACTCGTCGAGGTCCATCAGGGAGATGCCGAGCGCGTGCTCGTCTGCAGCGGCCAGCGGTCGCGGCGTGGCGTAGCGGATCTCCATGTCGAAGGCCCGTGCCCGGCGCACGAAGGCGCGCCCGATCGCGCCGAGCCCGACCACGCCGAGTCGTCTGCCGTAGGCGTCCTGCGCGGCCAGCGGTAGGTAGCCGTCCTCCGCCCAGACCCCGCTGCGCACGATCTGGTCGTTCTCGACGATGCGGTGCTGCACGGCGAGGAGCAGGGCCATCGCGTGGTCGGCCACCGCCTCGGCGTTGGCGCCAATCGGCCAGGCGAAGGCGACGCCGCGCCGCGCCAGCGCATCGCGATCGATCCCGTCCACCCCCACGCCGAAGTTGACCACACAGCGCAGGGCCGGCATGCGATCGAGCAGCGCGTCATCGATGCGCTCGCCGAACGTCCAGATCCCCCACGTCCGCGCCAGCTCCTCGGCGGAGGTCGGCGGCAGCACGGGGCCGTCGAGGAAGCGCACGTCGCAGCGCTCGAGCACCTCGTCCATCAGGCCGCCGGCCAGGCGATAGCGCACCAGCAGGAGCGGCTTAGCGCTCATCGCCCTCGATGTCAGCGATCAGGCGATCGAAGTCGGGACCGTCGAACTCGAGCGCGGCGCGATCGTGCTTGTCCATCAGCCACGCCCAGAAGTCGAAGTCGATGTCGGACAGGTTGTGTTGGATGACGCCCCACAGCGTCCACCCGTACTTCGACATCAGGCCCCACATACGGGCGCGCGCCACCTTCGCGGGCGTGGCCTCGCCCCAGTAGTGCCCGACCAGCTCCTCGAGCTGCGCCAGCGACAGGTCCGACTCGCTCCACACGTTGCCGAGCTCGAAGGACGCCTCGTTCATGCCGGAGTACTCCCAGTCGATCAGGCGGAAGCGCGTGCCGTCCCAGAGGAAGTTCTCGGCCAGCAGGTCGTTGTTGCAGGGCACCAGCGGCTCAGGCTGGAGGCGCATAGCCCGCTCGAGGCGGCGCACCTGCGGCTCGAACGCGTCGTAGCGGTCGGGCAGCGCGAAGCCGCGCTCGCGGCAGACCTCGCGGTAGCCGGCCTGGATGCGGAACATGTCGAAGGGGTCACGGAAGGCGGGTCCGGCGTGGAGCTGGCGGATCGCGGCGGCAGCCGCGGCAAGGCGATCCCCCCGCTGCATGGTCACGCGCGTCATCGTCTCCGTGTCCGGGATGAAATCGATCACGAGCATGGCGTGCTCCGGCTGGTACGCGACGACCGCCGGCCCCACACCGGCCACGGCAGCGGCGACGGAATTGACGTGCTCGTTGTCGCGATCGATCGCGAGCAGTCCAGTGTCGGGGTCCGAGATGCGCACGACGTACGCGCCGGCGTCGCTCTCGACCAGGAAGTTGTGGTTGGTCAGGCCGCCGGACAGCGGCGTGACCGTGCGCGCGCCCCGCAGCTCTACCACCCCGTCGAACAGCTCGTCCAGACGTGCTCCATCAAGTTCCATACCGCGTCCTCCTCGGCGGCAAGCGTACCCGAGGGCGCTAGGCTCCGTCCGTGGACGCGGGCTGGAATCAGTGGCTGCCGAGGCTGCTCGGGGACATCCTCGACGCCCTCGACGGCTCGGACACGCGGCGTCGCAAGGCGTTCGCGGCGCTCGACGCGCCGCTCGACCCGCTCGCCCTGCTGGAGTGGGAGCGCTTCCGCCTGGTCGCGCCCTCGCGCCTCGATGTGCCGACGGTGCCGACGGAGCTCGACGGCGAGCAGGCGGTGGCACTCCTGGAAGGGCTTGGTCTGGCGGCGGGCGAGCCGCCGCGTCGGGTACCGCACCCGGACCCCGTGGAGACCGTGCTCACGCTCGAGCACGAGGATGTCCGCGAGCTTGAGCGCCTGCGCGCAGCGATCGAGCCGGGCGCACCGGCAACGCCCGTCGACGCGCTGCCCGACCTCGGCGCGCAGTTCGGCGGCGCCAAGGTCGGTCGCAACGATCCGTGCCCCTGCGGCTCGGGCCGCAAGTTCAAGAAGTGTCACGGCGTCTAGGCGCCCACCCTTACCTCAGAGCACGCGCTTACCGAAGGCGAGGCGATCCTTGTAGTACCCCTTGTCCCAGCGGGCGAGGGCGATGCCCTGACCGGAGGACTGGATGAACAGCTGGCCCGAGATCGCCATGCCGGTGTGGCCGATGCTCGACGAGGCGGCGTTGACCCCGCCCGTGCCGAACAGGAGCACGTCGGTCGGCGCGATCAGCTCCGCCGTCAGGCGCTGCGGGGCCGGCGTCTTGGCTGCCATCTCGAAGGTCGTGCGGCCGCCGAGCGCCTTGGCCACGCCGACGGGCGATGTCGCGTCGAGGGCCATCACGCGCCAGACGAACCCGGAGCAGTCGAACCCGCCAGCCGTGTTGCGACCGAACAGGATCTGCGGCTTCTCGCTGGTGCCGCCCCAGATGTACGGCATGCCGATGAAGTCGAAGGCGCGCTGGATCGCGTCGTGCTGCGGTCCGCTCGTGGCCG
Organism: Gaiellales bacterium; assembly: GCA_044237215.1. GTDB lineage: Bacteria > Actinomycetota > Thermoleophilia > Gaiellales > F1-60-MAGs149 > F1-60-MAGs149. Next base: position 790 of record JBIIFR010000057.1, on the reverse strand, counting down.
GCAGCAGAGCCAGCAGCTCGACCGTGTCGATCGCGTCCTGCTTCTCCCAGCCGCCCCACTTCAGCATCTGCGCGGCACTCCAGATGGCATCGCCACGGGAGGCCTGCTCGTACCAGGCGTGCTCCTTGGCGTCATCGGTCTGATCCAGGTTGGTGCGCAGGCGCAACAGACGGGCCACGATCTCGTAGCCAACGCCGGGGCGCGCGACGTACCCGGTCTGGGTGATCAGCTGCTCGGCGCGGGCTGCGGTGGCGTCGAGACCGGCTGCGCTGACGAAGGCGCGGTTGACGTCACCGAGGGTCACGGGCTGCCCCGCAGGGATCTGCCGCACCTTCTTGGCCGCCTTGGGCTGCGCTGCCAGCACGAAGGCCGACAACGACGGGCCGTCGAGCACGCCGTCGGGATCGATCGTGTCACCCGTCACACCGGGGAAGGCTCCCGTGTTGAGCACGGTCACGATGGCGCTGCTCACCCAGCTGCGCGTCGTCGGTGCCTGGACGGCCGCCGCGACCGGCCGCTTCTTGACCGGCTTGCGCTTCTTGCGCTTAGCGTCGGCCACGCCGCTGAAGGCGACGAGGGCGATCAGGACGAGGGCGATGGTTTTGGTGAGGCGGGTGATAGTCATCGTTGTGATAGACGGTTAAGGGTCTCTCCGTAACCCTGAGGCTGGGTTCCTCAGGTGGGGATCGAGACTGTAGGCCTACCCCACTCTACAGCGCAAGCTCCTGGCGGTTGCGCTTTCGTAACTGTCTCAGGCAATCCCTGAGGGTATGCCAAATTTACGGCTCAG
>JBIIFR010000056.1:0-7544 GCA_044237215.1 Gaiellales bacterium | reverse complement strand
CTTCTTGACCGCGGCGTAGGTCTGCGGACCGATCGAGCCGCGGGGTCCCTTGGCGCTGGCAGTGGAATCAGGCATGGGCAGGAGTTTGTCATATCTCACAAGCACGTGTCGGGTAAAAGGCGGTGGGACTTTGTGAAAGCCGCATCACACAAATAGCGGAGGCGTCCGCTTTATTTCACCAACGCCGCCCACGCGGAGGCGAAGTCCGGCAGAATGAGCGCATGCACCTTCTCCGCCGTCTCGCTCCGCTCCTCGCCCTGCTCGCGCTCGGCGCGACCCTCGCTGCCTGCGGCGGCAGCGAGCTTGCCTCCGATCCCGCCAAGGTGCTCGCCGACGCCAAGCTGCCGCCGGCCGGCCCGAACGCCTCGAGCTTCACGGCCGAGTTCGTGCCCGCTGCGGATGCGGCTGGCGCGAGCGGCGACGGCGGTCCGCTCGGTGGGCTGCTGACGGGTCCCATCACGATCGACGCCACGACGCAGGGCGAGGCCGGGTCGGGGCTCACGGCCGACGCGAAGATCACGATCGGCCCGCTCGACGTGCCGCTCTCGCTGCGCGAGAACGCCGACGACACCTGGGTGCAGGTCGGTGGCCAGTGGTACGCGCTCGGCCAGCCGCTCGGCATCGACTTCGGCGGCATCGGCGGCCAGATCGGCGATCTCGCGCAGCTGATCCGCGACCCGAAGGCCGTCGCCGTCGAGAAGGTGGGCGACATCGAGTGCGACCGCATCAGCGGCAAGCTCGAGCCCGGCGCGGATCTGACGGACCAGCTCGGCGAGCTCGCCGAGAACCTGCCGGTGGACCTCGGTGCGCTCGCCAAGGGCGATGCCGACGTCAGCGTCTGGGTTGGCCGCTCCGATGGCCTGATCCACCGCGTGCAGCTGAGCACCGCCGGCTCCGGCGATGTCCAGCAGACCGGTGGGCTCACGATTGACCTCAGCGTCCTGCCGGCCGATCCGGTCACCATCGAGGCTCCGGCGAACGCCAAGCCGATCACCGACCTCCTGACCGGCCTGCTCGGCGACGGCTCCGGCCTCGGCGACCTCGGCGGGCTGCTGGAGGGACTCGACCTCGGCCAGCTGCTCGGCGGCGCCGGTGGACTCGACCTGGGCCAGCTCGGCGGTGCACTGTCGGGAGCCACGGCGTGACCGAGACGATCGTGGCGTGCGTTCAGATGCACGCCGATCGCCCGCTCGCCGACAACCTCGAGGTCGCCGAGCGGCTCGTCGCCCGGGCGGCAGCGCGCGGAGCGGAGGTCATCTCCCTGCCCGAGCGCTGGAACGGGACGGGTACCGATGAGGTAATGATCGCCGCCGCGGAGTCGCTCGAGGGCGAGACCGTCCAGGCGATGCAGGCGTGGGCGCGTCAGCATGGCGTCTGGCTGCACGGCGGCTCGATCGGCGAGGTGACCGAGCCGGGTGTCCGCGCGAGCAACACGACGCTTGTCTTCGACCCCGGTGGGAACCGCGTCTCCACCTACCGCAAGATCCACATGTTCGACATCGACGTCGCCGGGGCCGAGGCGCGCGAGTCGGCCGCGAATAAGCCAGGCGATCGGCTCGTCACGTGCGAGCTCGCCGGCTGGCCGGTGGGTCTGACCATCTGCTACGACCTGCGCTTTCCCGAGCAGTACCGGGAGCTCGCCCTCGCCGGCGCGGAGGCCTTCATGGTGCCCGCCGGTTTCACGATGGCGACGGGCCGCGATCACTGGGAGGTGCTGCTGCGGGCGCGCGCGATCGAGAACGCCGCGTACGTCATCGCCGCGAACCAGCACGGCCTCTGGGCCGGCAGCGCCCGCTTCGCCCGCTCGATGATCATCGATCCGTGGGGCGTGGTGCTCGCCAACGCGGGTGACGGCGAGACGATCTGCGTCGCGGCGATCGACCGCGCGCGCGTCGCGGAGGTGCGTCGGCAGATCCCGGTCTTCAGCGCGCGCCGCCCTGACGCCTACCGCTTCGCGTAGCCCGCCGCCCGCGGAGTAGGCTGGGCGCATGGACGCTCCGCGCGGCATCGTCTTCGACCTAGAGGGCGTCCTGCACGTCGGCTACCGGCCGCTGCCGGGTGCGTCCGAAACCCTCGCCGCGCTGGATCAGGCCGGCCTGCCGCACGTGATCCTGACGAACACGACGAGCAAGACCCGCGCCACGATCTCCGCGCGAATGGGCGAGATCGGGATGTCGTATCCGGCCGAGCGCATCGTGACCGCGGCCTCGGCGACGGTCGCCTTCCTGCAGCGGCGCCACGCCGGCCGGCGGGTGCTGCTCCTGGCGGAACCCGCCGCGTTCGCGGAGGTCGCGGCCGCCGGGGGCATCGAGCTCGTCGAGCGCTGGCAGGATGCCGATGTGGTCTGCCTCGGCGGGCCCGACGCGTCGATCACGTACGCGCACCTGCAGGAGGCGTTCCGCGCGCTGATGGAGGGCGCCGCCTTCGTCGCGATGCAGCGCAACCGCTGGTGGCCCACGCCGGACGGTCCGGGCCTCGACGCCGGTGTCTTCGTCAAGGGCCTGGAATACGCGAGCGAACGCCGCGCGACGGTGATCGGCAAGCCCGCTGCGGGCGCCTACCGTGCGGCGCTCCACGTGCTGGGCGTGCGCGCCGCTGACGCGCTGATGGTCGGCGACGACCCCGTTGCCGACCTCGCGACGGCACACCGCATCGGTCTGCGCACGTGCCTTGTGCGCAGCGGCAAGGGCAGCACGTTCGCGTCGCCGTGGCCGACCGCGGACCTCGACCTCCCGGGCGTGGGCGATCTGCCGCACGCCCTCGCGCTCTAGCCGTTCGGCTGCCGGGTCAGGGCTCGGGCTCGTCCTCGGGATGGAAGTCGAGGCCGTGATCCTCGAAGCGCCGCAGGTACGGGACCATGTAGTCGACGACGACGTCGACGATCGCCTGCCCCTTGGCCGTCGTCGCGTGCTTCGGGGCACCCGACGCGCCGTACTTGGTGAGCTCTTCGAACAGCCAGAACTCCTTCACGTACGGGTCGGTCGTGGGGACCTGGCCGCGGGCGTGCTCCATCTGCATCAGCTCGGGGAACAGCGCCAGGCCGAGCGAGGTCTCCGCCTCGCCGCCGTGGCCCCAGCCGTCCCAGACGTCGAAGGTCCCCTCGGCGATGCGCTGGTTCGTGACGACCCACCAGTCGATCGTGGCGATGCTCAGCTCGGGGTTCGCGACCTTCGCCGTGCGGGCGGCGATCTCGATCGACGGGATGTTGCCGTCGTGCGCGTTGAGCAGCAGGATGCGGTGGATGCCCCAGTGGTGCAGCGAGGCGAGCAGATCGCCGATGACGCGCGTCTGCGTGTCCGCACTGAGGCTGAGCGCCATCGGCTGATGGCGGTAGTGGTCGCTCATGCCGTGGAAGCTGGGCGGCAGGACGACGGTGCGCTCCAGCTGTTCGGCGATGCGCACTGCGAGCGCGTGCGCGGTGAACCCGTCCGTCCCCATCGGCATGTGATCGCCGTGGCTCTCACACGCACCCAGCGGGATGATCGCTGCCGTAAAGCCGGCCGCGACGAACTCCCGCGTCGTCAAGAGCTCCATCTGCACCGTGCTCATCTAGCTCCTCCTCGGATCGCTGGGGCGAACGTAGCACCCCAGCGTGGTCACAGTCCGGTCGGCGCTACAGCCGCCCGAAGGCCGTCAGGATCGCGCGGGCCATCTGCACGCCGAGCGCGTACTGGTCGATGCGCAGGTGCTCATCCGGGGCGTGGATGCGGTCGTTGGGGAGGGCGCACCCGCTCAGCACCGTCGGCACGCCCTGCTGGGCGAGCGCCGTGACGAGCGGGATCGCGCCGCCGGAACGCGTGACCGCGCAGGGCAGGCCGGTCGCCGACTCGATGGCCTCGCGCGCCAGGCGGATGACGGGCAGCTCGGGATCGAACGCCGCGCCCTCCGCCATGCCGCGCACCGTGAACTCGAGTTCGGCGCCCGCGGGTGCGCGCGAGCGCAGCAGCTCCTGCACGGCCTGCCAGAACGCCTGCGCGTTCTGGCCGCCGACGAGGCGGAAGGAGACCGCCGCCGTTGCCTCGCACGGCACGATCGTGCGGTTGGCCCCGGCGTCGCGGCACGTGATCGCGTTGACGTCGAAGGTGGGCATGGCGGTGGTGCGGCGGTAGTAGTCCGTCAGCGCCTCGGGGCTCCGCGGCGCGATTCCCGCGATCGCCAGCTCGTCGGCGGGGTCCGGTAGCGTCGCCCAGACGGCCTCCTCGACCGGGGAGGCGGGGGCGACACCGACCATCAGTGACTCGTGCAGGCGGCCGTCGGGGCCCGGCTCGAGCTCGCTGATCAGGCGGCTGAGGACGTGCGCGGCGTTCAGCGCCCCGCCGCCGTACAGGCCGGAGTGCGCGTCGCGCTCGCCCGTGCGGACGGTCAGCGTGCCGGTGATGACGCCGCGGACGCCGGCCTCGATCGCCGCGTGGCCGGGGGCGACGAAGCCCGCGTCGAAGACGAGCGCCGCGTCGTAGGCGCCGGCCGGCTGTCGTTCGATCCAGTCGATCACCGAGTGGCCACCGACCTCCTCCTCGCCGTCCAGCACGATCGTCAGCTGCACCGGCAGCGCGCCCTCGGCGGCCAGGCCGGCGGCGCCGGCCAGGAGCGCGTGGAAGTTGCCTTTGTCGTCGCTCGCGCCGCGCGCGTAGAGGGCGCCGTCACGGATCGTCGGCTCGAACGGCGGCGTCGTCCAGTCCGCGAGCGGCGCGACGGTCTGCACGTCGTAGTGGCCGTAGAGAAGCACGCGCGGCCCGGTCCCCGTGGAGGAGGGCAGCTCGCCCACCACGAGCGGGTTGACCTGCGTCGGCACGAGCTCGGCGGTGCCGCCGGCGGCGACGATGCGATCGCGGACCCAGGTGGCCGCGGCGGCGAGGTCCTCGGCGGTGCCGTCACCCGAGGAGATCGACGGAATGCGGAGGAACGCGGAGAGCTCCTCGATCAGCTCGTCGGTGGTGCGGGACATGGGGTGGCTCCGATGGGTGGGGCGGGGACGTAGGCTTCGGCTCGCCGGTGATGGACGACCACGAAGACCACGAGCAGGATAGTGCGCTCCCGCCGCCTGCGGCGGTGGCGGGTCTCGACACGGTCACCGCGGCCTTCGCGGAGGCCGACGGCGTCGGCCAACTGGCGCTGCGCCTCGGCTCGACCGCGATTGCGACGGCGCGGACGGCCGAGGCAGTACTGCCGCTCGTCGTCGCCGCGCTGCACGCCCGACGGACGGCCGAGGAGCGGTCCGCGCTGTCGGTGGTCGTCGCCGATGACGACCGCGCGCGCGAGCTTGCCGACGCGGTGCAGGCCTTCGCGCCCGCGCTGCCCGTCGCGTACCTGCCGCACCGTGGCGTCGACTGGGGGTCGGGACTCCCGCCTGCGCCGCACCTCGTCGGCGAGCGGGCGCATGCGCTCGCCGTCCTGGCCGAGGGCGGCATCGTCGCCGTCTCGGCCGACGCCCTCGTCGAGCGCCTGCCCGGACGCGCGACGCGTCCGCACGGTCTGACGCTGGCCCGGGGTGAGGCGCACGACCGCGATGGGCTCGTGCGGCGGCTCGTGGCGATGGGCTATGACCGCGTTGACGGCGCGGTCGACGAGCGCGGCCAGGTGTCCGTGCGCGGCGATCTCGTCGACGTCTTCCCGACGACGGGCCGCGAGCCGGTGCGCATCGAGCTGTTCGGTGATGACGTCGAGCGCCTCTCGGCGTTCTCCACGCTGACCCAGCGGTCGCTCCGTGATCTCGACGTGGTCACGATCCAGCCGGCTGGCGACGGCGACGAGGGCGATGTCGCCGAGCGCCTCGGCGACGAGGGGCCGCACCTGCCGGAGGGGCTCGTGGCGCTGGCGCCCGAGCTGTTCGCCGCCGGACCGGTGCTCCTGTGGGATCCGCCGGAGGTGCTCGCCGCAGGGCGCGAGCGCATCGAGGAGATCGCGGGCGCGGCGCGGCGCGGCTACCTGACCCACGAGCAGCTTGTCGAGACGCTCGAGGGCGCGCATCGGCTCGACGTCCTGCCGAGCGGCCAGGCGATCGTCTTCGAAGGGCACGCGCCGGCGCTGGCGGCACGCGGCCTCGCCGAGATCGAGCGGGCGCTCAAGGGGCTCGCCGGCCGCGACCTGCGCGTCGTCCTCTCCTTCCCGCACGTCGGTGACGCCGAGCGCGCCATCCGGCAGCTGAAGCGGCTCGACGTCGAATGGCTCGCGGCGGGCGCGGTGCTGCCCGAGGCCGCGGGCGTCTACGCGGCGGTCGCGCCGCTGCGCCGTGGGCTCGTCGCGCCGACGGCACGGATCGCGGTGATCGCGGGCTCGTCGCTGTTCCGCTCGCGGCGCACGGCGCCGGCGCGGGGCGGGCGCGCGATCGCCTCCTTCGGCGACCTGCGCCCCGGCGACGTAGTCGTCCACGAGGACCACGGCGTCGGCCGCTTCGAGCGCTTCGAGACGCGTACGGTCGGCGGCGTCACGCGGGACTACCTCGACCTCGCCTTCCGCGGCGAGGACCGCCTCTACCTGCCGCACGAGCAGATCTCCAAGCTGACGCGCTACGTCGGTGCCGACGGCAAGGAGCCGCAGCTGTCCAAGCTCGGCGGCAAGAGTTGGCTGCAGCTGAAGGCGCGGGCCCGCGTCGCCGTCCGCGAGATGGCCGGCGAGCTGCTCGCGCTGTACGCACAGCGCCAGGCTGTGCCCGGTGTCTCCCACGCCGAACCGGGCGAGCTTCTGCGTCGCGTCGAGGACGGCTTCGCCTACAGCGAGACAGACGACCAGGCGCGCGCGATCGAGGAGGTCATGGACGACCTCTCGCAGGATCGCCCGATGGATCGCCTGATCTGCGGTGACGTCGGCTTCGGCAAGACCGAGGTTGCGCTGCGCGCCGCGGTGCGGGTGATCGAGTCGGGCAAGCAGGTGCTGCTGCTGGCCCCGACCACGATCCTCGCGCAGCAGCACGGCGCCACGTTCCGCAGCCGCCTGATGGACCTCCCGGTGCAGATCGAGGTCGTCTCGCGGATGCGCTCGGCCAAGGAGGCCAAGGGCGCCGTCGCCGCGTTCCGCGAGGGGACCGTCGACCTGCTGATCGGTACGCACCGCGCGCTGTCGCGCGACGTCGTGCCGAACGACCTCGGTCTCGTCATCGTCGACGAGGAGCAGCGCTTCGGCGTCGCTCAGAAGGAGCTGCTGCGGCAGATGCGCACCGAGGTCGACGTGCTCGCCCTGTCGGCGACGCCGATCCCGCGCACGCTGCACATGTCGCTGGCGGGCCTGCGGGACATCTCCGTGATCGCCACGCCGCCGCGCGGCCGCCGTCCGATTCACACGCACGTCGGCGAGTACGACGACGATCAGGTCGCGGGCGCGCTGCGGCGCGAGGTCGAGCGCGGGGGACAGGCCTTCTACCTGCACAACCGCGTCGAGACGATCGACGAGGCTGCGGCGCGCATCAACCAGCTCTGTCCCGAGCTCCGCATCGGCATCGGCCATGGCCAGATGACGGAGCGCCAGCTCGAGACGGTGATGGCGGAGTTCCTGCGCGGCGACCACGACGTGCTGGTCGCGACGACGATCATCGAGTCCGGCCTCGACAT
>JBIIFR010000055.1:0-7615 GCA_044237215.1 Gaiellales bacterium | reverse complement strand
ACCTCGACGTAGCTCTCGACGACGCGATCGGCGGTGATCGCGAGGTCGCCGTCGGCCACCCGACCCCGCGGGGCGTAGGCGATCGCCGAGCGCAGCCGCGCGAGCGCAGAGGTGCGGGTCTGGCGCTGCAGCTCACCATCCCGCGGCGCTCCGTCGAGCACGACGAGCCGCGTGATCGCGCGGTCGTTGATGGCACGCAGGAGATCCTCCGCCGAGGGCCCGGTGCGAACGTACTTGTGCGATGGCCACCAGTCGAGCTCGCCGTAGTCCGCGATGTCCGTCTCCTGGCCGAACAGGAAGAAGTCGGCGTAGCGGTGGTAGTCGTCGCCGTGCTCGGCGCGGAGCACGTCGTAGAACGCCGTCACCGACAGCGCCAGGAGGCCGCTCGCGCCGAGCGCATCGAGAGGCTCACGGAGGACGACGCCCACCCGGTCGTGGTCGTCGAAGCCGGGCCAGACGTCCTCGGCGCCACCGGGACGACCATCGACCTCAATCTGGAACGCATCCATCTGCAGTGCCGTCGACGAGTGCATCAGCCCTCCCGGTGGCAACAGGCGGCCGCGGAGGGCGGCACGTCCAGCGCCGGGTTGCGATCGAAGAACCCGGCGGGCTCGAGTCGGAAGCCCGCCCGTGCGACGGGCATCACCGGCCAGTCCTCGGGGCGGACGAAGTGCGTGACGCCGACCGTGTACCAGCAGACGAGATCCGTGTTCTCGATCGGGCGGTCCGCCTCCGTCCACTGCGGCAGGCCGGGCTGGCCGATCGTGCCGTAGGGGAACGTGCCGGCGGCGTGGCGCTCGTCCTCGCGGTAGGGCGTGACCCAGAGGATGTTGCGGCCGAAGCCCGCGCGCTGCGAGACGCTCGATTCCGGCTGGGCGAGCATCGGCGTGACGCCGTGCATCGGCACGATGCGGTAGCTCGGCGTCCCGCCGACGGCGTTCTCACGGTTGGGATTGCCGACGTACCAGGCGCGCGCCAACGCATCGTTGGCGTTGCGCATCGCCGCGCGCTCCGTCGTGAGGACCGTGGTCTTTGAGCGGAACGCGTTGCCGATCGGATTGTCCGGTCCGATCGGAATCGCCTCGGCCTCGATCTCGCGCACCGTGTTCTCGACGCCATCGACGTCAAGGTCGAGGCGCATGCAGAAGAGGTGCTGATGGTGCGGGGCTGACAGGCCGCGATCGACGAGATTCGTACCCTTCAGCTCCTCGCCGGGGGCGTGGACCATCGTCGAGATGATGCCGTGCAGCTGGAGCTCCAGCTCGATGTGTCCGTCGAGGCCGAAGTTCCAGCGGAACGCGTAGTCGTAGTTGCCGACGGTGGCCATGGAGTTGACGACGAAGCGGCGCGCACGGCGGTTCTCAACCTGCCCGCTGCCGTGGTCCGTGTGCTTCCAGAGCAGGCTGTGATCCTCCTCGTGGAGGCAGATCGCGTTGGGGATCTCGACGACGTCGCCCTTGGCGTCGGCGAGGTGCGCGTCGAGGTACGTGATGTCGCCGACGCAGTCACAGCCGAGAACGAGCGAGTTGGTGCACGCTCCCAGGCCGTACTCGCCGGCGTCGAAGTACGTGCGCCAGCTGTGCATCGGGTGCGGATCGCCGTACGGCACGATCATCTCGGCGCAGGAGGCGCGGTGCATGATGCGGCGACCCTTGAAGCGCACGTCGTGGAGCACGAGGCCCTCCTGGGCGTCGAGCGACGTGGAGAACTCCCAGTCGAGCCAGCTGATGCGGTTGCCGTCGACGGTGAAGGACGTGCCGTCGGGTTGGGTGATCTCGATCGGCTTGAAGCCCTCGCGCAGCGGCACAGAGCCGAGCGCGTACTCGCCGTCGGCCTCCGGGATCGGCTTGACGTCGTACTCCTCGATCGCAAGGACGCGCTGCTCGTCGAGGTCGAAGATGGCGAGCATGCTCTCGATCGGGCGGGCGTAGCCGTTCTGGCCGAGCGGTCCGCGCAGGTACGGGACGCAGCGCGCGATGCGGTGGTGCTCCTCGAGCTCGTGGCCCATCTTGGCCGCGGCGAGCACGTCGATCTGCACCAGCGCCATGTCGGTGATGCCGCGCTTGGCGAGCGCTTCGAGCATCAGCGGGTCCTGCTTGCACGCGGCCTCGGCAGCGAGGTACTCGTCGGTCGTGATCGGCGGCTGCGCGCCGGGGAAGTGCCGGTCTTCGCTGACGGAGCCCGCCACGAGGTCGACGGTGATCTCCCGGACCTGCCGCTGCGCGTCGTAGATCGCCGCGCGACCGCGGCGCGTGGGCAGCGGCCCGCCGGCGTCCGTCCACGCGAGATAGTCGTCCTTGGCGGGCTCGCGCACGCCGATCATCACGAACACCGCATCGGCGGCACCGTCGGCCGTCCGCGCGATCTCGGCGGTACGGCGGATCTCGTCGGGCGTGAGTGGATGCAGCGGATGGAGCGTCATGCCGGAAGCGTGGCACACGTGGGGCGGATTGGCATTCCGTTTCCGCATCGGCCCGCCGCGAGTGGCCGGCGGCTAGCCTGCCGGCATGAGCGAGATCGACGAGCTGATGCAACGCGGCGCCGACGCCTTCGCGGCCGGCGATCTGAGCGCGGCACAGGCGGCGTGGGAGGCCGCGGCCGCGGCCGGCCACGACGGCGCACAGGATGCGCTGCGCCTGCTGGCGAGCGGCGATGCCCGCCGTCAGGTGCTGTGGGGCAAGCTCGCCGAGCGCGACAACGCCAATGCCATCTGGAGCCTCGGCGTGGCCGCCGTCGAACGCGCCGACCTACCGGGCGTGCGCGAGCACTGGGGCCAAGCCGCCGCGCTCGACGCGGCGTTGGCCGGCGAGCTGTCCGGACTGCTCGACTGCGAGCCGTCGGCAGCCGTGACGGCGCTGCGCGAGCTGCCCGACGGCGCCCTCTGCTTCCGCCTCGGAGAGCTCTGCCTCGGCACGGGCCTCGAGTCGACCGCGCTGGTCTGGTGGAACCTCGCCGTCGCGGCGGGAAGCCCCGAGGCCGAGGCGCTGCTCGAGCGCCTCGGCTCCGATCAGGACTAGCCCTCCTGCTGCGCCTTGGCGGCGTCGAGCATGGCGTGGATCATCTCGTGCTTGGGTACGAGCGGCTTGGGATACGCGCTGCGGCTCTGCGTCAGACCGCAGTCGAGCAGCGCGTCGGCGATCTTGTAGGACAGCGGGCCCGGGTTGATGATCGGGACCGGCAGGTGCTCAGCGAGGTACGCGTGCGACTGATGCATCGTCGTGGAGCCGAGGCAGATCACGTCGGCGCCATCCTCCTCAACCAGCTGCATGGCGGCGGCCAGCAGCTTCGGGAAGACGACCTCTTCCTTGCCGCCGAGCAGGTTGACGACGTCCGGCGGCGTGTCGATGTGGCGGATGCCGGCGCACTTGTCCATCAGGCCAAGCTCGCCGATGCCCTTCTTGTAGATCGCCGCCCACGGCCCCCACTGCGTCAGCACGCCGAACTTGTTGCCGAGCATCAGCGCCGTCATGTACGAGGTGCGGCCGGGGCCGATCACGGGGATGTCGAGCTCGCAGCGGATCGCGTTGACGCCCGAGTCGCTCATCGTGTCGATGCAGATGGCGTCGTACCCGTCGTTCTGGATGCGCAGCGCGCACTCGAGCATCGCCAGGTCGGCGAGGATCCAGTCGTGGTAGTTCTCGTACCACTGCGGGCCGGCCGAGACCGGGACATACGTGAACTCGATGCCCTCGCCCCAGCTGACGGACTGCTGCTGCTGACGACGGCCGGCGAGGCCCGTCTCGTCGAAGGCGAACGGCACGAGGACCGCGATGCGCTTGCTCATGGTTTCTTCTCTCCCCTGTTGCGGCCGGACTATCCGGCCAGTTCCCGTACGTCTGTCAGACACCCGGTGACGGCGGCCGCGGCTGCCATCGACGGGCTCATCAGGTGCGTGCGACCGAGGCGCCCCTGGCGGCCCTCGAAGTTGCGATTGGACGTGGACGCGCAGCGCTCGCCCGGATCGAGGATGTCCTCGTTCATGCCCACGCACATCGAACAGCCCGCGTCACGCCACTCGGCCCCGGCCTCGATGAAGACGTCGGCCAGGCCGCGCTCCTCAGCCAGCGTCTTGACGGCCATCGAGCCCGGCACGACGAGCGTGCGGACGCCAACCTTGCGACCGCGCAAGATCTCGGCCGCGGCCTCGAGGTCTTCGAGTCGACCGTTGGTGCACGAGCCGATGAAGACACGATCAACGGGCATCCCCGTCAGCGACTGGCCGGCCTGCAGGCCCATGTAGGCGAGCGCGCGCTCGTCGCCGTCGCTCTGCGGCGCCGGCACGGTATCGCTGATCGGGATCGACTGGCCGGGGTTCGTGCCCCAGGTAATCGCCGGACTGATCGCGTCGACATCGACGCGGATCTCCTGGTCGAACGTGGCACCCTCATCCGTCACGTAGGAGCGCCACTGCTCGACGGCAGCAGCGAAGTCCTCCGGCACGCACTCGCGTCCCTCGAGGTAGTCGAACGTGGTGTCGTCAGCGGCCACGAGGCCCGCGCGCGCACCGGCCTCGACGGTCATGTTGCAGACCGTCATGCGGCCCTCCATGGAGAGCTCGCGAATCGCGCTGCCGGCGTACTCGATGAAGTGCCCTGTCCCGCCCGCGGTGCCGATCTGGCGGATCATCGTCAGCACGAGATCTTTGGCGGTGACGCCGTAGCCGCGCGTGCCGTCGAACGTGACGCGCATCGTCGGCTGCGCCTTCTGCACGAGGCACTGCGTAGCCAGCACGTGGCCGACCTCGCTGGTGCCGATGCCGAACGCCAGCGCGCCGAACGCGCCGTGCGTGGAGGTGTGCGAGTCGCCGCACACGATCGTCATGCCGGGCTGCGTGAGTCCGAGGTCGGGGCCAATGACGTGGACGATGCCCTGGCCGAGCGAGCGGTACGGGCGCATCGGAATACCGAACTCCATGACGTTGCGCTCGAGGATCTCGACCTGAGCGCGCGCCATGTCGTCCACGATCGGCAGGCCGCGGTTGGCAGTCGGCACGGAGTGATCGGCCGTCGAGATCGTACGGTCAGGGCGGCGGACGCCATGGCCGCCGAGGCGCAATTCGTCGAACGCCTGTGGGCTGGACACCTCCTGCACGAGATGCAGGTCGCAGAAAATCAGGTCGGTGTCGACGAGATGTTCGTCCCAGATCTTCGCGATCGCGGTGCGTGGCGCCATGGGCAGCATCGTACGCAATACCTCTGCTCCTTGCCAGATTTGATTTCACCCGCCACGATTGCCGCAGGAGAACGCTGGAGGAGGCTCGACATGGCTGGACGTCTGCAGGACAAGGTGGCGCTGATCACGGGCGGTGGCTCGGGTATCGGTGAGGCGACCGCACGCCGCTTTGCCGAGGAAGGCGCCAAGGTCGTGGTCGCTGACCTCAAGGTCGAGACCGCGCAGAAGGTCGCCGAGGCGATCGGCGGCGAAGCGTTTGGCGTCGAGATCGACGTGACGGACCGCACCTCGATCAACCGCGTCGTCGAGGAGACGGTCGGCCGCTTCGGCGGGCTCGACACCCTCGTCTGCAACGCGGGCGTGACGATCGTCGGTGGCGTGATGGACCTCTCCGAGGACGAGTGGGACAAGGAACTCGACACGAACCTGAAGAGCGTCTTCCTCTGCGCGAAGGAGGCCTGGAACCACCTGGCCGCGCGCGGCGGCGGCTCGATCCTCTCGACCGCCTCGATGGCGGGCCAGTGGGCGATCCCGGCCGACGCCGCCTACTGCGCGTCGAAGGCGGGGTTGATCATGCTGACGAAGTGCATGGCTCTCGATGGCGCCAAGCAGAACATCCGCGCCAACTGCATCTGCCCGGGCTTCACGAATACGCCGATGATCGATGGGTACTTCAACGACCAGCCCGATCCGGCCGCGGCCCGGAAGTTCGCCGAGAACCTCCACCCCCTCGGCCGCCTCGGCGAGCCGGTGGACCACGCCAACGCGTTCGTCTACCTGGCGTCCGACGAGGCCAACTGGGTGACGGGCACCGAGCTGAACGTGGACGGCGGCATCACCTGCGGGATCTGGGGCGGCTGAGGTCGCCGTTGCGGCACGAACGGGGCCAGCCCCTCAGTTTCACCGCACGTTGAAACGAACGGGGCTAGCCCCGTTCGTTTCACGACCCATCGACTATGCCAACGCGATGACCTACTGTCCTCGCATGCGCCGCACCACGCCCCTCCTCCTCGCCCTCGCCCTCACCGTGCCTCTCGCCGCGGCCGTTCCCGCTCAGGCCGCTCAGGCCACCGAGCGCGCGACCGCCGAGCAGCAGGCCGCCAACCTCAAGCTCGGGACGCAGCTCGTCGACCGCTTCTGGAGCCTCATCGTCGCCGGCGACGTTGACGACCTGCGCGCCTTCCTGTCGCCGGCCTTCCAGGTGCAACGCGCCAACGGCTCGGGCCAGAACCGCAACCAGTACCTCGCCTCCTTCGCGAATTCGACCACCGTCATCTCCGACTTCAGCCTGTCCAAGCTCAGGGTGACCCGCGCGGGCGGCGTCCTTGTCGCGCGCTACGTCTCACAGACCACGCAGATGATCAGCGGCATCCAATACGCGGCAGCCCCCGCGCCCCGCATCGCCACGTTCGTACAGACGCCGACGGGCTGGCGGATGACGTCGAACGCGAACTTCAACGCGCCGTAGCGCGACGCGAGCCCGCGGGGTCACCGACCGTGAGCCGACGCCGACGCGGAGCGGGCTCCGACGCGAGCGCCGACCTTGAGGTCACGCGGTCAGGGTGAAGAGCGCCTCGCCGTCGCGCGTCCAGGTCTGCGTCATCGGCACCTTGGCCTGATGGAACAGCCCGAGTTGCGGGCAGCGGCGGTCGGACTCTCGCGCCAACGCCTCGACGCGCTCGACGGACTCCGGCGTCTGGATGCGCAGCTCGAGGCCGACGTGGAGAAACTCCGGCTGGCGGTCGGGATCGCCGTCGAGCAGACCTCGCAGGTCGAGGTCGGACTGTGCACGGATCTCGAGGCCGTCGAGCTGGAAGCCCTGATCCTGCGCGGTGATCGCGATCGCGACGTTCGCGCACGAGATCAGCGCGGCCAGCTGGTACTGCACCGGCGTCCACCCCGTGTCGCCGCCGGCCAGCTGGCCCGCCACGAAGTCGAGCGGCTCGTCGGCCACGATCGGCTCGTGGTCCTTGACGGTCATGCTGCTGGCGAGCCCGCCGAGCGACGTCAGGCGGACCTTGGTGATGGCGATGTGGTCGGGCGTCTCTGCGGTCATGACGCGACGATAGCCGGGGCGGAACGGGGGCCGCTGACGCCGCCCCCGTTCCGCCTACCGACTACTTGACCTCGATACCTTCGGCCTCGCACTCCGCGAAGACCTCGCGGGCGATGCGGAAGCCCTCGACGCCGGCGGGGATGCCGGCGTAGATCGCGAGCTGGATCAGGGCGTCCTGGATCTCGGCCTTCGTGACGCCGTTGGTGATCGCGCCGCGCAGGTGGAGGCGGAACTCGTGCATGCGGTTGAGCGAGCCGATCATCACGAGGTTCATCAGCGAACGGTCGCGCTTGCTCAGCGCCGAGCGACCCCAGCCCGCACCCCAGCAGTACTCGGTGACCATGCGCTGGAAGTCCATCGAGAACTCGTCGGCGTTGGCCAGCGAAC
>JBIIFR010000054.1:0-7639 GCA_044237215.1 Gaiellales bacterium | reverse complement strand
GAGGTCATCGCTGATGGTGGCTGTGGCGAGCTGTTCGGCCACGGCCTCGGCCACGGCACCGGCCTCGACATCCACGAGGCCCCGACGCTGCGCAAGGGCTCCGAGGACATCCTTGCCCCGGGCATGATCGTCACCGTCGAGCCCGGCATCTACCGCCCGGGCCAGTGGGGCATCCGCATCGAGGACCAGGTCGTCGTGACCGAGTCCGGCCACGAGATCCTGACCGGGTTCACCAAAGAGCTGGTCGAGACCGCCGGGTAGACGAGAACCTCACGCCCGCGCGGGTGTGAAGTCTCCTCCAGAGCGGTGCCGCTTGTCGTAATGCACACGATTGCTACAGGTGCGCCCAGTTGCCCTGACAGGTGTTCCCAATTGGCCAAAATCCCTTGGGCGGCAGCGGCGTCGCCACTAGGTTGGCGTGATGCCTCGTCGCCTCATTCTTGCTGCCGTGTTGTCCGCCCTCGCCGTGCTCGCCGCAGCTCCTGCTGGCGCGGTGGCCGGCCCCGTCACGCTGACGACCACTGCCTCGGGAGCCAACACCGTGGTGACTGCCACCGCTCCGTCGGTGAACGCCACGACGACCAACGCGACGGTGACGCAGACCTTCGACCCGCTTGGCGCGCGCCTTACCGGTATCGCAGATGTCGTCGCGCCGCAGGGCTGGACGACGACGTACTCGAGCAACGGCACGACGTTCGGCGTGGCGCCGACGACGACGGCGGGCTGGGCTGCCATCACCGCCGTCAAGACCACGGGGCCGATGGTGTCCACGGGTGCGAGCGGTGCGAATCAGGCGCTGGCGAGCAACGCCACGGTGCAGGAGTCGACGACTGGCGCGATCAACGGCGCGAGCTCAACCGGTGACGGGTGGACGGTGTTTACGAGCCCGACCCGCATCTACACGATCTGGCACCACAACGGCCGGAACGATCTTAACCAGGGCGCGTTCGACTGCTTCAACCGCGACGGTTCGCACTGCGCGGGCTTCCCGTTCATGCTGACGCCGCTCGAGACGGGCACGCGTCCCGATGGGTGGTTCGACGAGACCAACAACCACATCTGGGGCGTCGTCTCGCGCCCGACCGGCACGAGCGCCGGCCCGGGCTTCGTCTGCGTCGACGTCTCCGGCGCCACGCCGCAGTATTGCGGTGGCTCGGTCACGACGGGGTTCATCTCCACGCGATCCACGCCGCCCGTGTCTTCCGGCGATTACTGCGGAAACACGCAGGGCAACGCGCTTAACTGCGCCAATGATTTTGCCGAGGTTGACGGCAAGCTGTACGCCTGGGAGGCGCTCACCGGCAAGCTGATGTGCGTTGATACGCAGGCGGCGAGTGGTGCCGGAGCGCCGTGCACCGGGCAGCCGTACGCGTTCAGCGGGATCGGTGGCGCCGCCACATTTCGCAACGCCACCGTCACGGATCGTCGCTCCGGCCTCGCCGCCATTGGCGGCAAGATCTACGGCGCCGGTACCGCCGCTCCCGGCACGACGACCGGGAGTATCCCGACCTGCTTCGACCCGGTGACGAGGGCGACCTGCGCCGGCTGGCCAAAGACCGCTACCTCGGGCCTGCGTCCCTACATTTACGAGCAGGTCGACGCGTCCGGTACGTCCCAGGGCATCTGCTTTCGTGCCCTCACCACGGGCGCATCGTCGAACGTGTCGTGCTACCAGCCCAACGGCACCGCCTTCGGTACGGGCGCAGCTCCCACGGTCAACGCCGGTCTGCGCGACGCGATCATCATGTCGGGGCGCACCTACAGCTACATCATCGCCAAGAACCCCGTCCGCATCGGCACGAAGTACATCTGGAGCAGCGTGAGTTGGCAGACCGGCGCGAACACGTTGCCGTACACGCTCTACTGCTACAACGTTGCCACGAGCAGCAGCTGCACCGGCTGGCCGAAGACGAACGTCTTGAACTACTCGATGGCCGGCGACGAGTACAACCCCGACTGCGTCTGGAAGGCGACGGACGACGGCTCGATTCAGGGGTACGACCTCGCCACGGGCGTCGCAGGCTGCGAGGCACCTTGCATGGGATCGACCTGCACGGTCGAGGCCAGCGGCCTGATGTCCGACCTCACCTGTGCTCGAAGCGGCCTGTCCGCGTGGGAGTCGATCGCGGTCACCGGTACGACGTTCACGTCGGCCACGCTGACGGTCAAGAACGGTGGCACCATCGTGACTGGCTGGAATGCGGTGTCGTTCGTCGGCACCTCCGTCAACCTCTCATCCCTCACCGTTGCGGCCTCGGGGACGAATCCCACCTTCGAGATCACCTTCACCGGACGCAACGCCGTCGCACCGGTCGTCACGCTCACGAGTGTGAGTGGCACGCCGCAGCTCTGCCTGACGCTGCAGCCGCAGCCCGGCTGCCCGATCACCGCGGGGCAGTACACCGATCCTCTGCCGTCGGTCACCACTGCCGTCACTGGCGCAGGACTGGCGACGACCGGCTCGGGCACCGAGACCTTCACGGACGGAACGACCACCGTGACGCAGGCCTCCGCGACCGCGGCGCAGTGCCTCGGCGTGATCCAGGGCACGACGACCGTCGATGGCACGACGACACCGATACCCGGTGTCGTGGTGACGCTCACCGATAGCAACGGCACCACGATCGCCACCGCCACCACTGATGCCAGCGGCTTCTACTCGTTCCCCGGTCTCGCCGCGATCACCGCCGGGTACAAGGTGTCATTCGGCAGTGCGACCGGGATGAACGCCACGGCGCCCACGACGGCTGCACCCTCGACGTCGCGCACGGTGACCGTCGGCGGCACCACGGTGGTCAACGGCCAGTACGCGCCGCTGCCCGGCACGCTGCAGGGCACGGCCACCGTCGACGGGACGACGACCCCCGTTCCCGGCGCCGTCGTCACGCTGACGAATGGCACCACGGTCGTCGGCACCGCGACCACCGACGCCAACGGCTTCTATCAGTTCCCAAATCTGCCGCCGGGCTCCGCCTACAAGGTGTCCTTCGGCACGGCGACCGGATTCGACCGGACCGCCGCCACGATCGCCGGCGCCGGTACCTCCCAGACCGTCGTCAGTAGCGGGACGACCGTCGTCGATGGCCAGTACACGCCGCTCGGCACGTTGCAGGGCACGGCCATCGTCGACGGGACGACAACTCCCGTCCCCGGCGTCGTCGTCACGCTGACCAACGGCGGCACCGTCGTCGGCACCGCGACCACCGACGCCAACGGGTTCTACCAATTCCCGAACCTGCCGCCGGGCTCCGCGTACACGGTGTCCTTCGGCACGGTGACCGGATTCGACCGGACCGCCGCCACGATTGCCGGCGCGGGGACCTCCCAGACCGTCACGGGCGGCGGCACGACGGTCGTCGACGGCCAGTACGTTGCAGCCCCAACCAGCTCCGCACCGAACTCCGGCTCCGGCTCCGGCTCCGGCTCCGGCTCCGGCTCTGCACCGGCCCCCAGTTCCCCGTCGACGACGAATCGTGCGGCAGAGCCGGCCGCGCAGCCGAACTTCGCGACCACGCCGCCGGGCACAGCGGTGACGCTGCCGCTGTTCGGCAACGACGCAGCATCGTCGGGGGCCACGCTGATGCCCTCGACCGTCAAGCTGCAAGACCCCAAGACCGGCACGTGGGGCGCGGCCGTATCGGTCGCCGGTGAGGGCGGGTACGTCGTCAACCCGGCAACGGGCGCCGTCACGTTCAAGCCCATCGCGTCGTTCACCGGCACCACCAAGAAGCTCCCGTACCGCGTGAAGGACACGGCGGGCAAGACCGCGAGCTCGTACATCCAGATCACGGTGGCCGCGACGTCGCCGAAGCCGCGGCTCTCGATCAGGACCACGGCGACCGTGCCCAACCTGATTCGTGGGCAGCGCACCGTGATCCGTCTGCACGCCTGCAACGTCGGCACTGCCACCGCCACCGCCACCACCCTGAATCTCCCGATCCCGGCGGGCTTCGCGGTCGTCGACACGCGTGGCGCGAAGCTTCGCAGCGGCACAGCCACCTGGAGCACGGGCACGCTGAAGAAGGGCGCCTGTGTCGACCGCACGATCCTCGTCGTCGCCGTACGGCAGGGCAAAGTCAGGGCGCTTGGCACCGTCCGCGCCACCAACGCCGACCCGGCCGCCGACCCCACGCCGCTGCGGGTGACCGCTGGCGTGGCCGGTCCGAGCGTGGTCACCGGGTAGGAACCACGTTGCTGAGGTTCGGAGTGGAGCATGCCGCTCCGAACCTCAGCCTCGGTCGTCCTCGACCCGCTACCCTCACGCGCATGGCGGAAATGGTCTCCACGAATCAGTTCAAGAACGGCATGCACATCGATGTCGACGGCACGACGTATCGCATCGTCGAGTTCCAGCACGTCAAGCCCGGCAAGGGCGGGGCGTTCGTGCGGACCAAGCTGAAGAACTTCGACAACGGCTCGGTCGTGGACCGCACGTTCCGCGCCGGCGAGAAGTTCCAGCGCATCCTCACGAGCGTCGCCGACATGCAGTTCCTCTACGACGACGGCACCGACGTCGTGATGATGGACACGGAGACGTACGAGCAGGTCGCGCTCAAGCGCGCCATGTGCGAGGACGACCTTCGCTGGCTCAAGGAGGGTGACACCGTGCAGCTGCTCAGCGTCGACGACAAACCCTCGTCGCTCCAGCTGCCCTCGTCCGTCGAGCTCGCAGTCACCGCAACCGAGCCTGGCGTCAAGGGCGACACCGTTTCGAACGTGATGAAGGCCGCGACCCTCGAGACCGGCGCTGTGGTACAGGTGCCGCTGTTCGTCAACGAGGGCGATCGCGTCAAGGTCGACACCCGCGAGGGCAAGTACATCTCGCGCGCCTAGCGCTCCGGGTTGTCCGGACGCTAACCTGCTGACCTGATGGCCCGTCTCGTCGACACCACGCTGCGGATCCTCGCGCAGGAGCCGATCGCCGGCCGCGTCCCCGCGTCGCTCCAGTTCGAGGCCTGCGAGCTGCTCGATAGCGCCGGGTTCCACGTGCTCGAGGTGAGCGGCGGTGGCTGCTTCCAGACCGCCGTTCAGCGTGGCACGGAGAGTCCGTGGGAGCGCATCCGCAACCTCAAGCGCCGCGCCACGCGCACGCCGCTCGGCATGGCGCTGCGCGGGCGCTTCCTCGTCGGCACTCAGCCGGTCGAGCAGGATCTGATCCGCCGCTTCGTGGACAGCGCCGCCGAGTCGGGCATCGCGGTCTTCCGCATGCACGACCCGATGAACGATCCGGAGGATCTCATCGGGCCGATCGAGGCCGTGCGCGAGACCGGTGCCCGCCTGCACCTCGGCCTCGTCTACGACGAGCATCCCGAGGGTGCCTCGCGCATGCTCACCCGTGCCGCCGAGCTGGCCGCGCTCGGCGCTGACCGCCTGCTGCTGCTCGATCCCGCCGGCGCGCTCGACCCCTCGCAGACCGGACCCCTGATCACGCAGCTGCGCGACGCCGCGAAGATTCCCGTCGGCCTCTTCCCGCAGGGTCCGGGCGGCACCTCGCTCGCCGTCGCGATCGAGGCGGCCCGCGCCGGCGCCGATCCGATCTCCGTCGCCACCTACTCCCTCGCCGTCTCCGGCCACCGCACCAGCTCCGAGCTGCTCTGCCAGGCGATCGACGGCCTCGGGCTCGAGTCGGGCATCAATCAGGGCATCCTCTGGGAGGTCGCCGAGCTGCTCGACCGCGCCCTCTTCGCCGACACCACGCTGCCGCCGCCGCTGTCGGCGCACGTCTCGCTGCTGGCCGCCATCAAGGGCGTGCCGGCCGGTCTCGTGTCCGGCGTCGATGGTCGCCTCGAGGCGATCGGCGCCCGTGATCGCCTCGCCGAGGTGCTCGACGAGATCCAGCGCGTGCGCGAGGACCTCGGCACTCCGCCCGCGGCCTCGCCGCTCGGCGACGTGATCGCCCGCCAGGCCATCGACCACGTGCTCGAGGGACGCCGCTGGCACGCCATTGACGGCGACATGCGCGCGCTGATCCGCGGCGAGTGGGGCCGTCCGCCGGCCGCCATGAACCCCGAAGTCGTCGCCCTCGCCGAGGCCGGCCACGGCGGCCCGTCCGCCGCGTCCGTGCCGTCCGACATGGCAACGGCCCGCGCCGAGGTCGGCGAGCTCGCCACCTCCGAGGAGGAGCTCTGCCTCGTCGCGCTGTTCGGCGAGGATGCCGTGCCGCTGCTCGAGCGGCTGCGCGGCCGCCACCAGGCGATCGCCACCGGCGTCACCAACGACGAGGAGGAGCGCATTCGTGGCCTCGTCGACCTGCTCGAGGAGACTGGGCTCGGCGAGCTCGAGATCGAGGAGGGCGGCATCCGCATCTCGCTCCGTCAGCAGGCGCCCGTGCAGCAGATCGTCGCCGCCGCCGCGCCTGCCGCCGCCGCTGCCCCCGCCGCTGCGCCGGCCGCGCCGAGTGGCGAGCAGATCATGAGCCCGATGGTCGGCACCTTCTACCGCTCGCCCGGTCCGGGCGAGCCCGCCTTCATCGAGGAGGGCATGCGGGTCGAGGTCGGCCAGGTGCTCTGCGTCCTGGAGGCGATGAAGCTCTTCAACGAGTTCAAGTCGGAGACCGCCGGCACGATCCGGCGGATCCTCGTCGAGGACGCCACCGCCGTCGAGTTCGGCCAGCCGCTGTTCGAGCTCGACCCCAGCGGGGCGTAATGCTGCGCCGCTGCCTCGTCGCGAACCGGGGCGAGATCGCCGTCCGGATCATCCGCGCCTGCCATGAGCTCGGCATCGAGGCCGTCGCCGTGCACTCGACCGCGGATAAGGACGCCATGCACGTCCGCATGGCCGACCACGCCGTCCAGATCGGGCCGCCACAGGCCTCCGAGTCGTACCTGCGGGTGGATCGCCTGATCTCCGCGGCACTCACGACCGGCTGCGATTCGATCCATCCTGGCTACGGCTTCCTCTCCGAGAGCACCGAGTTGGTGCGCGCCTGCGCCGAGCACGACCTCATCTGGGTCGGTCCGGCCGCCGAGGTCATCGAGACGATGGGCGACAAGGCCGTGGCCAAGGACACGATGCGCGCCGCCGGGCTGCCGCTGGTGCCTGGCTCGGGCGGACGTCTGTCTGGCCCGGAGGAGGCCGAGACGGTGGCCGGTGAGGCCGGCTACCCCGTGCTGCTGAAGGCCGCGGCCGGTGGTGGCGGCAAGGGCATGCGGCTCGTCCACGAGCCCGCCCAGGTCCGCGACGCCTTTCTGGCCGCCAGTGCCGAGGCCGACGCCGCCTTCGGCGATGCCGGCATGTACCTGGAGAAGGCCGTCATCGACGCGCACCACATCGAGATCCAGGTGATGGGCGATGGGCGCGGCGGGGGCATCATCCTCGGCGAGCGCGAGTGCTCCATCCAGCGCCGCCACCAGAAACTGATCGAGGAATCGCCGTCGCCGTTTCTGTCGGCCGGCACGCGCGAGCAGATGATGACCGCCGCTCGCGATGCGGTGGAGTCGCTCAAGTACGCCGGTGCCGGCACGATCGAGTTCCTGGTGGGCGACGATCAGTCGTTCTACTTCATGGAGATGAACACTCGGCTGCAGGTTGAGCATCCGGTCACCGAGGTTGTCGCTGGCTTCGATCTCGTGCAGGCGCAGTTGCTTGTGGCCGGTGGCGAGGAGCTGCCCCCGTGGAGCGAGACCGAGAACCGCGGCCA
>JBIIFR010000053.1:0-7656 GCA_044237215.1 Gaiellales bacterium | reverse complement strand
GATCGACACCCACACCCACCTCACAAGCTGCGCTGACCCGCCGCTGCAGGTGATCGCCCGGGCGCGCGAGGTCGGCGTCCAGCGCATGGTCACGATCGGCTCCAGCGCGGCCGAGCTGACAGCCGTGGCACCCCTGCTCGACGAGCCCGGCATCTACACCACCGCCGGTCTGCACCCCAACCATGCCGACGAGTGGGACGACGCACTCGAGGCGCAGATCCGCGAGCGCGCGACACACCCCCGCTGCGTCGCGATCGGCGAGACGGGACTCGACTGGTTCCGCGACCACGTCGACCGCGCCACGCAGACCGACGTCTTCCGCCGCCAGTTGGCACTGGCGCGCGAGCTCGACATGACCGTTTCGATCCACTGCCGCAACGCCGACGAGGAGTGCTTCCCCCTGCTGGTCGACGAGGGACCCGAGCGGATCATCCTGCACTGCTTCGCCGTGCCCGAGCGCCTCGACGAGGCGATCGCCAACGGCTGGTGGTGCTCCTTCGCCGGCAACGTCACCTACCCCAAGGCGGCCGATCTGCTGCTGGCCGCCGCGCGCTGCCCGGCCGATCGCATCCTGCTCGAGACGGACGCGCCGTACCTCACGCCCGTGCCCCACCGCGGCACGCCGAACGAGCCGGCCTACGTGATGGACACGCTCCGCGCCGTCGCGCTGGTGCGTGGCGTCTCGCCCGAGGAGCTGACCGCCCAGGTCGAGGCCAACGCCGACGCCGCCTACGCGATCCCGCGATGAGCCAGCGCTACGGGCAGAACTTCCTGCGCGATCCGAACATCGCGCGCGTCGCAATCGACCGCGCCGAGCTGGTCCCCGCCGACGTCGTGCTCGAGATCGGACCGGGGCGCGGCATCCTCACGGAGCTGCTGGCCGAGACGGTCGCGACCGTCCAAGCAGTCGAGATCGACCCGCTACTCAGCACCGCGCTCGCGTTTGTCACCACGGAACACCCGAACGTGCTGCTCACCTGGGGCGACGCGATGAAGGTCCCGCTGGCCGAGCTGGAGCCGCCGCCGACGGCCTTCGTCGCCAACCTGCCCTACAACGTCGCCACGCCGCTCGTGCTGCGCTCGATCCCTGAGCTGCCGACGATCAACCGCTGGTGCGTGATGGTGCAGCGCGAGATCGCCGACCGCATGTTCGCGGCGCCCTCCACGCCCGCCTACGGCGCTGTCAGCGTCCTGATGCAGCTGGCCTGCGAGCGCACCGACCTCCACCCCGTCAGCCGCGCCGTCTTCGACCCGCCGCCGCGCGTCGACTCGGCGCTCGTGGCCTTCCGCCGCCTGCCGAGCTGGGCCGAGCGCGCGCCCGAGTGGGAGCGGCTCTCGCTGCTCATCCACGCCGGCTTCCGCCACCGCCGCAAGACGCTCGTCAACGGGCTCACGCTGGCGAACCTGGCCACCCGGGCGCAGGCCGAGGCGGTGCTGACGGAGCTCGGGCACGACCTGCGTATCCGCGCCGAGGCGATCGCCCCGACCGGCTGGCCGCCGCTCCTCGCCGCGCTCGAAGCGGCTACCGTGGGCGCGTCATGACGGAGGACGCCGCGATCGTCCGGGCCTGCGCGAAGGTCAACCTGCTGTTGCGGGTCGGCCCGCGGCGCGAGGACGGCTACCACGAGCTGGTCACGCTGATCGCGCGGATCTCGCTGGCTGATGTCCTGCTCATCTCCGACGCCGCCGAGACGACGGTCGATTGCCCGGGGCTGCCGGGCGGGGACACGCTCGTCACGCGCGCCCTGCGGCTCCTGTGCGAAACCGCTGGGCACGACGCCGGATTCCACATCCACATCGACAAGCGCATTCCCCATGGCGCCGGTCTCGGCGGCGGCTCGGCCGACGCCGCCGCGGCACTGCGCTTCGCCAACGACCTCCTGCCACGCCCGCTGATCGACAGCGAGCTGCACCGCCTCGCCGCCCTGATCGGCTCGGACGTCCCGGCCCTGCTCCACGACGAGGCGACCATTGCCCGCGGCCGCGGCGACCGCGTCGAGGTGCTCGGCCCGCTGCCCGCGGGCTGGCTGGCGCTGGCCCATCCCGGCCGGCCGCTCGCGACCCGCGACGTCTACCAGCGCTACAGCGCGGACGCCCGCCCGCTGCCCGCTGCGATCGCGCTCCCGCGCACGCTCGAGGAGATGGCCGCACTGATCGAGAATGACCTCGCGGTACCGGCCGAGCAGCTGGAGCCTGCCTGCCGCGACCTGCGCGAGCAGTTCGTGCGGCTCGGAGCGATGGCAGCATGCGTCTCAGGCAGCGGCTCCGTCGTGTTCGGCCTGTTCCGCACGGAGCAGGAGGCAACGACCGCCGCAGCGAATGTAGTCGGCGCACCATGGACAGCAACAGCAGCACTGGGGACGAGCCCCGTCGGATAGAGGTCGACCCCAGCGACGTCCGCGTCGTTATGGCCCAGACCTACGCGTACGGCGCCCCACCCCCGGGTGGCGGGACGCCACTCCCCTTTCTCCGCCGCCACCGGGCCAAGGTGGCCGTCGCAATCACCGTCGTCGAGGCCGTTGCCCTGGGCCTCAGCGGCATCGGCTTTCTTCGCTCTCTTGTGGTGCTGCTGCTGGCCGCCACGCTCGCGGTCGTGCTCCACCTGGTGGCGCAGCGGCGGGCGGTGCCCTACACCGTGCGCCAGCTCACGTGGATCCTCGCGGTCAGCCAGATTCTCG
Source organism: Gaiellales bacterium (assembly GCA_044237215.1). Taxonomy (GTDB): domain Bacteria; phylum Actinomycetota; class Thermoleophilia; order Gaiellales; family F1-60-MAGs149; genus F1-60-MAGs149. The sequence goes on along the minus strand of JBIIFR010000053.1, from coordinate 4,978 downwards.
CGCTGCTGGTTCCGTTCCTCGTAATCGGCGGCGTGATCGCGATCGCGATCGTGCTGGCCTTCGCGATCCTCGCGGGCATCGTGATTCTGATCGGGGATCGGCGCTGATCCGCCGGGCCCTCATCCTCATCGCGCTCGCCTGCGCGGTGACACCGACCGCGCACGCGCAGGTCGCCGCTCCCAATGGCGCCGGGCCGTCGCTGTCAACCGCGACAGAGACTCCCGGCCGAGCGGCTCTGCCGCTTGCTGGTCGCACGGTGGTGATCGACCCCGGACACAACGGCGGCAACACGAGCAACCACAAGATCACCCAGCGCCAGGTGTGGGTCGGCACGCATTGGAAGGACTGCGACGCCGATGGGGCCTCCGCAGACAGCGGCTACAGCGAGGCCCAGCACAACTGGGACGTCGCGCTGATCGTGCGAAACCTGCTGCGCGAGCAGGGCGCGCGCGTCGTGCTGACCCGCCGCTCCAACACGGGTGTGGGGCCCTGCATTACGGAGCGGACCGCGTTGGGCAACCGCCTACGCGCGGATGCCGCTGTCTCGATCCACGCCGACGGCCACGACAACGGTGACTTCTCCGGCTTCCACGTGATCCTGCCGGGCGACGTCGGGCAGAGCCAGCGCATGCTGACGCGCTCGCGCGAGCTCGGCCTCGCCATCCGCAACGCGTTGCGGCTCCATGGTCCGACGGAGGAATCGAACTACATCGGCGAGCGCGGCCTGATCGTGCGCAGCGACCTCGGCGGCCTCAATCTCTCGAAGGTGCCGAAGGTCTTCACCGAGATCGGCAACATGCACTCCCCGCGCGACGCGCCGCACATGGAATCCGACGAGGGCCGCCTCGCGGAGGCCACCGCGATCAGCGTCGGCATCACGCGCTTCCTGACCAAGCGCCGCGCCTAACGCGCAGGCGGGTCGCTCCGGATCCGCCGTGTTCGCGCAGATCTGGATCCGGATCCAAATTTGCCGTGTTCGTGCGGATCTGGATCCGGATCAAAATTTGCCGTTTTCGTGCAGATCTGGATCCGGATCCAGATTTGCCGTGCCGGCGGCGCTTGCAGCACCGTGCGCATGGTGCTAATCTGCAACTACAGTTGCAGATTGAGGAGAGGCCCCCGTGCTGACGAACACCATGCCCCGCTACGAGCCGCTCTCCGAAGCGGCGCTCGCCACGCTCCACGGGGGATGGCAGCGGCTCGGCCGGGAGGTCGGCGTCCAGTTCGACAATGAGCAGGCGCTGCAGTTGTTCCGCGCCGCGGGCCAGACCGTCGACGACGACGGGACCGTGCGCTTCGACCCCGACTTCCTGCTCGCGCAGGCCGCCAAGGCGCCGGCCGAGTTCCCCATGCTGGCACGCAACCCCGAGCGGAACCTCGTGATCGGCGGCGACCACATGATCTTCTGCGCCGCGCAGGGCCCGCCGTTCGTGCGGATCGGTGACGAGCGCCGCGACGGCACCTACGCCGACTTCGAGAACCTGCTGCGTCTCGTGCAGCTGACCGACAACCTCGATACGCCGGGCCGCAACGTGCTGGAGCCGAACGACCTTCCGCTCGACTCGCGCCACCTCATGCGCGCGCTGTCGGCGATCCGCCTGACGGACCGTATCTGGGCCGGCGAGCCCTCGAGCGGCGAGGCTGCCGCCGACTGCCTGCGGATGGTCGAGATCGTCCACGGGGCAGAGGTGCTGGCCGGCGACGCCCCCGTGCTGTTCGCCAACTGCAACGTCAACTCGCCGCTGCGCTTCGACGCGCGCATGCTCGACGGCATCCTCAACTACGGCGCGGCCGGACAGGCGATCATCATCACGCCGTTCCTGCTGATGGGGGCGATGGCGCCGGTCTCCACGCCGGCGGCGCTCGTGCAGCAGACGCTCGAGAGCCTCGCCGGAGTCGCGCTGGTGCAGCTCGTGCGCCCGGGCACGCCCTGCGTGATGGGCTCGTTCCTCTCCGCCACCGACATGAAGACCGGCTCGCCCGCCTTCGGCGGCCCCGAGTCGGCGTTCGGTCTCTACGCCTCCGGCCAGATCGCCCGCGACCTCGGCCTGCCGTGGCGCTCAGGCGGCGGCACGCTGACCTCGAGCCCACTGCCCGACTACCAGGCCGGCTACGAGGCGATGAACACCCTGCTGTCCGCGTTCCTCGCCGGCGCCAACGTCTGCTGGCAGACGGCCGGCTGGCTGGAAGGCGGGCTGGTCACCGGCTTCGAGAAGTTCATCGCCGACACGGAACTGCTCGACCTGCTCTGCCACCAGTTCCGGAAAGTCGAGCTGACCGAGGCGGACCTCGCCTTCGACGCGCACGTCGAGGCCGGGCACGGCGGGCATTTCTTCGGCACCCAGCACACGCTGGAGCGCTTCCGCGACTGCTTCTGGCGGCCGACGATCGCCACGACCGAGAACAACGACCGCTGGAACAAGAACGGCCGGCTGGACCATGCCGCACGCGCGGCGCTGCGCTGGCGGGAGCTCCTCGAGACGTACGAGCAGCCGCCACTCGCGGCCGACACGGAGGCCGAGCTGCTCGACTTCGTGCGCCGCCGCGTCGCGGAGAACGGCGACGTCGTCGAGGCGCTCGCATGAATCCGGGCAACGCCGCGCTCGGACGCGGCCTCGACGTCCTGAGCGCGCTCGCCGGCCCACTCGCCGCGCGCGACGGCATGGGTGTCTCGCAGCTGGCCGACCTGCTCGGCAGCGACAAGAGCCAGGTCTCGCGCACGCTCGCGGTGCTCGATGAGCGTGGCTTCGTCACGCGCGACCCCGACACGCTCGCGTACCGCCTCGGCTGGCAGGTGTTCTCGCTGGCCGCCCTCGCCGGCGACGCGCCGCTGATCAGTGCGGCGCGCCCCGTCCTGCTCGCGCTGGTCGCCGAGCTCGGCGAGAGCGCGCACCTCTCGGTGCGCCAGCATGATCAGGTGCTCACGCTCGCCACGGAGTCCCCCGCCGCGGCGATCCACGCCCCCGGCCGGGTCGGTGGCCTGACGCCGCTCGCGACGACCTCCGCCGGCCGCGCGCTGGCCACCGGGCTGTCCGACGACGAGCTCGGCACCACCGGTCTCGGCACCTTCGCCGACGCCATCGCACTGGCCCGCGAACAGGGCTTCGCGATCGTGCGCGAGGAGTTCGAGCCGGGCCTCGTGTCCGTGGCCGCGCCGATCCACGACGCCGCCGGCCGTGTGATCGGCGCCGTCAATGTGTCGGCGCCCGCATTCCGCTTCGGCGCCCAGCTTGATGCCGCCGCACCGGTCGTCGCACGCGCCGCCGCGGCCGTCGGCGCCTCGATCGGGCTCGCCGCCGCCTGACCCGAGCGCACAGCCCGCTACGCTCCGTCGCGACTCTGGGGCGTCGCCAAGTGGTAAGGCAGCGGGTTTTGGTCCCGCCACCGCAGGTTCGAATCCTGCCGCCCCAGCCTTTCGCCCCGCCGCGCAGCAGACGCCGACCGCCCGCGCGCCCGACCGCCCGCGCTAGCGCCGGGTGAACTCCGCGCCGTACTCCGCCCCGTCCGCGCCAGGGAACGGCCCTTCGGCGAGGTACCGTCGATGACAGCGATCGAGCGCGTCGTGGTCGATCTCGATGCCGAGCCCCGGACCGGTCGGCACGGGTACGACGCCACCACGCGGTACGTACGGACCACCGACGATGACGTCGTCGCCATACCAGCGGAAGAGCGTCTGACTGGCGTCATCGATGTGGTCGATCGCGGCCGTCATGTGGAGATACGCGGTGCTGGCCACGCCCGTCTCGCCCGAGTGAAAGCGGAAGCCGATACCCGCGGCCTGACAGGCGCGGACGAACTCCACCGTGCGACGGATTCCGCCCTTCTCGTTGAGGTTCGTGACGATCACGTCGGGCACGCCGAGCGCCTTGGCGAGTGGCAGGTCCATCACGTGCGTTGAGAGCGGGCGGTCGGTCACGTCGCGAATCGCCAGCAGATCTTCGAGGCCCTCAACGGGTTCTTCCCAGGCATCGATGGCGAACGCATCGAAGCGCGGGATCAGCTCGCGGGCGGTCGCGACAAGCCAGCCGCCATTGCAGTCGAGCCGTAGCGGCCGGTCGCCGATCGCCGCGCGGATCTCGCGCACCATCGCGAGCTCCTCATCGACGCCCACTGTCCCAACCTTGCCCTCGAAGATCGTGCCGCCAAACTCCTCCAGCAGCCGCGCGCACTCGCGCGCCACCTCAAGGGGCGACGATTCGCCGGGGTGATTCGGGCCGGGGTAGCGATAGGAGAAGTACTCCGTCAGCGGGATCTCCGTCCGCACGGCACCGCCGAGCAGCTCGTACAACGGCTTACCCTCGACCTTGCCGCGGATGTCCCAGAGCGCGATCTCGATCGCCCCGAACGTGCGCTTGGCACCGAGCACGTCGTTCCACGGCGAGTAGGCATAGCCGGGCACGATCGCCGTCTCAATCGCATCGAGGTCGAGCGGGTCATGGCCGATCACCCGCGGTGCCACGGCCATGATCGCGGCGCTGCGATCGCCGTCGGCCGCCTCGCCGTATCCCACCACCCCGTCGTCGGTGGTCACCTCGACAATCGTCTTGGTCACGCTCGCGATGGAGCCATAGGCGAAGCGGTAGGGCGCGACGAACGGGATGTTGACCGGGAGGGCGCGGATGCCGGTGATCTGCATGGCGGCATTCTCTCACGGCGCCGAAGCGCACCGCCGTCTGCCGCACCGGCCGAGGCTGGACACCGCGCCACACATACCTAGGTTGTATCTAGGTAGTTCTGCGGATAGGCTGCCGCCATGTCGCCGACCCGCCTCCTCGGCCTCGCCCTCGTCGTTGCCGCCATCGCCCTCGGCATCGTGGTCGCCGTGCGCGGGGGCGATGACGACGCCCCCACGCTGACCGTCTACGGCGCCTCGTCCCTGAAGCAGGCGCTGCCCGCCCTCGACGACGCGGCCCGCTACTCCTTCGCGGGGTCCGACACGCTCGCCGAGCAGATCCGCCAGGGAGCCCCGGCCGACATC
>JBIIFR010000052.1:0-7712 GCA_044237215.1 Gaiellales bacterium | reverse complement strand
GGGCGATCGGCGCAGCGGCTTTTCGGTCACGTTGCGATCGGGCCTCGTGATTGCTGCCGCTGCGGTGGTCGTCGCCGTGCCGCTGAGCGTTCTGCAGCGGCGCACGCTCAGGATCACACCGCTGCCAGCTGCAGTCAGGCGTGCCATCGACGGGCTGGCCATGGGTTCGCTCGAGAAGGTAATCCTGCAGTACACGGAACGCTGGTGGCCGGCCACGCAGGTGCTTGGCTGTGTTGGCGGACCGGCGCGTCGGTGGGCGGAGTGGTACGACCTCACCCCGTTGCTGGGGGTGCCGGTCGTGGTGGGGTTCAGCGCTGGTGCAGCGGCCGCGTCGCGCCCGCGCTCGGACGCCGCCTGCATTGCCGAGGCCGCGCGCGTCTTCGCCGCTGCCTTCGGGTAACGAGCGCCTGCTAGTGCGAGCCGGCGGCGGGCGCCGGGAGCGACGAATCGAGCAGGTGCGCGGCACGCTGACCACTGCGAATGGCGCCCTCCATGAAGCCCGACCAGATGTCATCGGTGAACTCTCCGGCCAAGACCACGCGGCCATGCCGCTGCCGGAGGAGCTCATCGTTCGGGCGATCACCGGGGCGTACATGGGTGTAGATCCCCTGTGCATACGGATCGTCGGCCCACGTCTGAGTGCCGGCGTTGGCGAAGTCGAGGTCGAGGTCGGGACGCACCTCGGCGACCGAGCGGGCCCAGGTCGTGCCGTCGCGGTCGACCTCAAGGAGGTCGAGCATGGGCTTCGAGCCCGCGAAGCCCGCGAGCACGGGGCGCAGCCCTGCGTCGCCCTGATTGGCGGTCCAGACCCAGTAGTCGCGGCGCGTGTCGAGGATCGCACTCGGCTCGGGATCGCCGGCCAGCGGGACGAACAGCTTGGCAGCGTGCGATACGCCGAATGTCTCTGCAACCTCACGCACGGCGGGCGGCAGTACCGAGACAAACGGCTCCTGCACGAGGATTGGCTTGGGGAGCGCGAGGACGACATGTGCGGCTCGGTACTCGGCCTGAGTGGTGCGCACGGTCACGCCAGACGCCTCTACCGTGACTGCCTCGACCGGCTCCGACAGGTGGATGCGGTCTCCGAGGAGTGCCGCAAGGGCGCGTGTCGGAGCGTCGCTGCCGGTTGCGATGCGCGGCGAGTCGACCTCCTCGGGCGCGCTGGCCAGGTGCAGGAGATGCCAGGCGGCGAGCTCGGTGGCCGGTGCGCCGCTCGTGCACTCGATGCGCGCGCGAAACGCGACCTTCGCGCCCTCGACGGCGTCGAGCCGCTCGATGGCGTCGGTCACGGAGATGTCGTAGGCCTCGTCACCGAGCTCCGCAAAAAGTGCGCGCAGCGCAGCGCGCCCCGCAGCCAGCTCGTCTTCGGTGACGGGCGGCCCGCCAACGGGCAGACGGTGGTGGTAGCTCATGCCGGACCGCGCCAGTGGAATACCGAGGCGCTCGCAGAGCGCCAGCATCTCGATCTGCACGTCCTCGACCCACTCGGCACCGCGTTCGATGATCGCGCCATTCGCCAGGCGATCCGTCCATGCGCGCCCGCCGACGCGGTCACGCGCCTCGAGGACCGTGACGTCCCAACCGGCGTTGACGAGGGCCTCGGCGGCGATCAGGCCAGAGAAGCCCGCGCCCACCACGATTGCGGAGTGATCAGTCATGTGCACACGGTACCCTGACTGCATGGTCAAGCCCAACTCGGATGTCTCGATCGATGTGTTTGCGGCCGTTGATATGCGGGTTGGCGTCGTGCTCGAGGTACGCGAGTTCCCGGAGGCGCGAACGCCGGCGTGGCAGATTCACGTTGATTTCGGATCGGAGGTCGGTACGCGTTGGACCAGCGCGCAGGTGACGAACTACACGGCCGAACAACTCGTCGGTCGCCGTGTGGTTGGGACGATCAACCTCGGCTCGCGTCGCATTGCAGGGTTCGTCAGCGAGTTTCTTCTGCTCGGCGCGGTGCAGGCCGACGGCAGCGTGGTGTTGCTCGATGTCGATGACAGCGCCGAGCTGGGCTCGTCGATTGCCTAACGACGGAGCAGGTACACGGCACCCGCGGCCAGCAGGTTCGCGGCACGCTGGGCGACGGCGCCCTCGCGCCCGCCACCCTCGTCGAGCAGGATGCGCTGCTCGACGGTGAAGCCCTCGGCGTGCGCCAGTGCCTCGAAGTCCTTGATCGAGCAGAGGCGGATGTTCGGGGTCTCGTACCAGGAGTAGGGCAAGAGCGGCGAGACGGGCATGCGTCCGCTGGCGGCCAGTTGGGTGCGCAGTCGCCAGTGGGCGAAGTTCGGGAACGAGACGATGCTGCGCCGGCCCACGCGATGCATCTCGCGCAGCACGAGGGCGGGGTGGTGGACGGCCTGCAGCGTGAGCGACATGATCACGATGTCGAACGAGTCGTCCTCGAGATCGTCGAGGCCCTTGTCGATGTCGTCCTGCAGGACGGGCACGCCGCGCTGCAGGCAGCTGATCACGCCCTCGTCGGAGATTTCGACGCCGAGGCCATCGGCGCCGCGGTGGATCAGCTCCTCGAGCAGCGAGCCGTCGCCGCAGCCGAGGTCGAGCACGCGCGAGCCGGGCGGTACGAGCGAGGCGATGACGTCGTGGTCGGCGCGCATCAGTCGGCCTCCCCCAGCGCCCGGTCGAGGTAGGCAGCGACGGTGCGGTGGTACTCGGGCACCTCGAGGAGGAACGAGTCGTGGCCGTGTGGCGAGGAGATCTCGCGGAACGTCACGGGGACGCGGTGCGCGGTCAGCGTGCGGACGATGCCGCGCGAGTGGGAGGTGTCGAAGCGCCAATCGGTGTCGAACGACAGCACGAGGAACTTGGTCGCGACCCGCGCCAGCTGCTCACGCACTCGCGCGGCGTCCGCGAACGGATCGAAGTAGTCCATGACGCGCGTCAGGTAGAGGTACGAGTTCGCGTCGAAGCGGTCGAGGAAGGCCTTGCCCTGATGCTGGAGGTAGGACTCCACCTGGAAGTCAACGCCAAGGTCGAAGCGCGGCTCCTCACGGTCCTGAATGCGACGCCCGAACTTCTGGCGCATCGACTCCTCAGAGAGGTAGGTGATGTGCGCCATCATGCGCGCCACGGAGAGGCCATGATCGGGCCCCTTGCCGGTCGCGTAGTAGTCGCCGTCGGCGAAATCGGGGTCGTTCATGATCGCCGCACGAGCCACGGCGCTGAAGGCGATGTTCTGCGCGGACAGGCGGCTCGTCGCGCAGACGACAATGGCGTTGTCGAGCTCGCCCGGATGGTCGAGCGCCCACTGCAGGACCTGCATACCGCCGAGCGAGCCGCCGATCGCGGCGAGCACGCGCTGGACGCCGAGGTGCTCGAGCAGGCGGCGCTGCACCTTGACGAGATCGGAGACCGTGAAGATCGGGAAGCGTAGGCCGTACGGGGCGCCGGTCGCCGGATCGATCGAGGAGGGGCCGGTCGTGCCCTGGCAACCACCGAGCAGGTTGGACGAGATCACGAAGAGACGGCCCGTGTCGACGGGCTTGCCGGGGCCGATCAGGGTGTCCCACCAGCCCGGGCGGTCCGGGTCGCCGTGGTGCCCGGCCGCGTTGGCGTCGCCGGTCAGGGCGTGGCAGATCACGACGACGTTGCCGTCGTCGGCTGTGCGCTCCCCGTACGTCTCGTACGCCACCTCGACGGGAAAGAGCGTCTCTCCCGAGTCGAGCACGAGCGGGTCGTCCTCCGTGTAGAGGACGACCCGCTGCGTCTCGACCAACCCGAGGGAGCGCCGCGTGTGATCGGCTGCTCCCATCGGGTTACTTGCTCTTCGCCAGCGCCTGATCGATGTCCGCGATCAGGTCATCGACGTTCTCGATGCCGACCGAGAGGCGGACCATGTCCGGCTTGACGCCAGCGGTCTCGAGCTCCGCGTCGTTCAGCTGCGAGTGCGTCGTGGAGGCGTTGTGGATCGCGAGCGAGCGCGCATCGCCGATGTTGGCGAGGTGCGTGAACAGCTCGAGCGCCTCGATGAACGCGCGCCCGCCGTCACGGCCGCTCTTGACGCCGAAGGACACGATGCCGCCGTAGCCCTTGCCCGTGTTGAGGATGCGCTTGGCGACCTCGTGGTAGTCGTCGCCCTCGAGGCCGGGGTAGTAGACCCAGCTCACGTCGGGATGCGACTCGAGGTGCTTGGCGATCGTCAGCGCGTTCTGGCTCTGGCGCTCGACGCGCAGCGCCATCGTCTCGAGACCCTGCAGGATCAGGAACGCGTTGAACGGCGACAGCGCTGCGCCCGTGTTGCGCAGCATCACCGTGCGGACGCGAGCGATGTACGCCGCCGGGCCCATCGCGTCGGACCAGACGACGCCGTGGTACGACGGGTCGGGCTTCGTCAGACCGGGGAAGCGGTCCGCGTTGGCGACCCAGTCGAACTTGCCGGAGTCGACGATCACGCCGGCGATCGTGGTGCCATGGCCGCCCATGTACTTGGTGGCCGAGTGCACGGCGATGTCGGCGCCGTGCTCGAAGATCTGGGTGAGGATCGGCGTGCCGATCGTGTTGTCGACGATCAGCGGCAGGCCCTGCGCATGCGCGGCATCGGCCCAGGCCTTGATGTCGACGACGTTGAGGCGCGGGTTGCCGATCGTCTCGGCGAACACGAGCTTCGTGTTCTCGTCGACGAGTGCGGCGACCTGCTCCGGCTGGTCGGGGTCGACGAAGCGGACCTCGATGCCGTACTGCGGCAGCGTGTGCGCGAACAGGTTGTAGGTCCCGCCGTAGAGCGTCGAGACGCTGATGATGTTGTCGCCGGCCTTGGCGATGTTCATCACCGAGTAGGTGACGGCGGCCTGGCCGGAGGCGATCGCGCAGGCGGCGATGCCACCCTCGAGAGCGGCGACGCGCTGCTCCATCACGTCCCAGGTCGGGTTCATGATGCGCGTGTAGATGTTGCCCGGTACGGCCAGGGCGAACAGGTCCGCCGCGTGCTGGGCGTCGTTGAACTCGTAACTCGTGGTCTGGTAGATCGGCACCGCGACCGACTTCGTCGTCGGGTCGGGGCTCTGGCCGGCGTGGAGTACCAGCGTCTCCGGCTTGAGATTCGTCATCGTCTGCTCCTAGTGCCTAACGGCGTCGCGTCCCGGGGAGGGGGTCCGGGCCTTCGGGGGCGGACCGGCGGCGCCGCGGTTTCGTCCGCGACGACGGCTAACCATCTTCCGCTCACCCGTCCGGGACTTGGCCGAGTTTGCGCTGGAAGAAGCACCTGGCGGGCGGTTGCCCCGGTTGCTGTCGCGTCGATGGGCCAGATCCCTCGGCGACTCGTGATGGGTTGCGTGCAGCAGATTAGCAATTGACGGCGATGCGTCAAGCCCGCGGCAGGCCGACCACCGGCGGCTGCGCGAAGTTGCTGAGTGCCGTACCATCCAACGGAAGCGTCCCTGACGGGCGCGACTCACTACTCATTTACGAGGTGAAGGGCATGTCCGAGCAGGGCACCATGCGCGTCAAGAGCGGTCTGGCCGAGATGCTGAAGGGCGGCGTCATCATGGACGTCGTCAACGCCGAGCAGGCCAAGATCGCCGAGGACGCCGGCGCCTGCGCCGTCATGGCGCTCGAGCGCGTGCCCGCCGACATCCGTGCCGACGGCGGCGTCGCCCGCATGTCGGACCCCGAGATGATCATCGGCATCCAGGAGGCCGTCTCCATCCCCGTGATGGCGAAGGTCCGCATCGGCCACTTCGTTGAGGCCCAGGTCATCGAGAGCCTCGAGGTCGACTACATCGACGAGTCCGAGGTGTTGACGCCCGCGGACGAGGCGCACCACATCGACAAGTGGAAGTTCACGATTCCGTTCGTGTGCGGCGCGACGAACCTCGGTGAGGCGCTGCGGCGCATCGGCGAGGGCGCGGCCATGATCCGCTCGAAGGGCGAGGCCGGCACCGGCGACGTCGTCGAGGCGGTCCGGCACATCCGCGCGATCACCGGCGAGATCCGCCAGCTCGCGGCGATGGACCCCGACGAGCTCTACGCCCGCGCCAAGGAGCTGCAGGCTCCGTTGCCGCTGGTGCAGGAGACGGCCCGTCTCGGCCGCCTGCCCGTGGTGCTGTTCACCGCCGGTGGCGTCGCGACGCCCGCCGACGCGGCCCTGATGATGCAGCTCGGCTCCGACGGTGTGTTCGTCGGCTCCGGCATCTTCAAGAGCGGCGACCCCGCGGCCCGGGCCCGGGCCTGCGTCGAGGCAACGACCCACTTCCGTGACCCCGCCAAGATCGCCGAGGTCTCGAAGGGGCTCGGCGAGGCGATGGTTGGCCGCAGCGCGAAGTCGATTCCCGAGGCCGAGCTGCTCGCCGGACGTGGCTGGTAGCACGCCGCGCGTCGGCGTCCTCGCGCTGCAGGGAGCATTCCGAGAGCATGGTCGCTCGTTGGAGCGCCTCGGCGCGACGGTGGTCGAGGTGCGCACCCCCGCCGATCTGGAGGGTCTGGACGGCGTCGTGCTCCCCGGCGGGGAATCGACGACGATGGACCTCCTGCTCGGCTCGTCCGGACTGCGGACGCCGCTCGGCGACGCAGTGGCGGCGGGGCTACCCGTGTTCGGAACCTGCGCCGGTCTGATCCTGCTGGCGCGTGACATCGAGGACGGTGTCGAGGGGCAGCGGACGCTCGCCGCGCTCGACGTGACGGCCCTGCGCAACGGCTACGGCCGTCAGGTGCGCTCCTTCGAGGGCGCGGTCACGCTCGCGTCCGGCGGCGAGCCGATGACTGGCCTCTTCATCCGCGCCCCGCGCATCACGCGCGTCGGCGAGGGCGTTGAAGTGCTCGGTCTGCTCGGGGATGAGCCCGTCGCGGTGCGGAGCGGGTCTATCATGGCGGCAACGTTCCATCCGGAGCTGACCGACGACGATCGCCTGCACGGACAGTTCCTGGCGGGCATCGCGAACACGAGCGGGGAGTAGGCATGTCCGGCCATTCCAAGTGGTCCACCATCAAGCACAAGAAGGCCGCGACCGACAAGAAGCGCGCCGTCGTGTTCTCCAAGCTGGCGCGCGCGATCATGGTCGCCGCCAAGGAGGGTGGTGCGGATCCGGACGGTAATGCCGCGCTCGCGAACGCCATCGCCAAGGCGAAGTCCTATTCGCTGCCGAAGGACAACATCGAGCGCGCGATCGCCAAGGGCGCCGGAGGTGGCGAGGGTGAGAACTATGAGGTCGTGACCTACGAGGGCTTCGGTCCCGGTGGTGCGGCCTTCGTGGTCGAGGCACTGACCGACAACCGCAACCGCACGGCCGCCAACGTGCGCAGCATCTTCACCAAGGCCGGCTCCGCGCTCGGTAACCCGGGCAGCGTGGCGTGGAAGTTCGATCGCAAGGGCGTGATCTTCGTCGAGGGCGTGGCCGATGAGGACGAGCTCCTGCTCGCCGCCGCCGACGCTGGCGCCGACGACGCCGAGGGGGAGGACGGCGCGTACCGCGTGACGTGCGAGCCGACGGCGCTTGGTGCGGTGCGCGACGCGCTCGAGGCCGCCGGTTACACCCTCGCCAGCGCGGAGCTCCAGCTCCTGCCGAAGCAGTCGGCCGAGATCGACGAGGAGGGCGCCCGCAAGGTGCTCAAGATGGTCGATGCGCTCGAGGAAGACGACGACGTGCAAGAGGTTGTGTTCGACGTCGAGATCCCCGAAGCCGTCCTCGCCGAGCAGTAGGCCCGGCGTGGCACAGCCGGTCATCATCGACTGCGACCCGGGGATCGACGACGCGATCGCC
>JBIIFR010000051.1:0-7725 GCA_044237215.1 Gaiellales bacterium | reverse complement strand
GCTCATCGCGCTCGCCATCGCCGCGCCGCTCGCGCCGGCCGCCACCCAGGGCTCCATCCTGCTTGCCTACGAGGGACCGCTGACCGGTGACCAGTCCGCCAACGGCTACGACATGCTGCGCGGCACGAAGCTCGCTGTGCGCGAGATCAACCAGGCCGGCGGCCTGCTCGGCATGAAGGTGCAGCTGATCTCGGGGAACGACAAGGCTGATGCCGCGACGGGTGTGACCGTCGCCAAGGCGATCGTCGCCAAGCACCCCTCCGCGGTCATCGGGCCGTTCAACTCGTCCGTCGGCGTGAAGAACCTGCCGATCTACATCAAGGGCGGCGTGTTCCCCGTGCAGATGACCTCGACCGATGACACGTCGGGCCTCGGCGCCACGGTGCAGCCGAAGAACTCGCAGATCTCGCCCGCGGAGGTCGGCTGGATGGAGGACAACGGGGTGCAGAAGGTGTCGATCCTCTGGGATCCCTCGACGTACACCAAGGGCATGGCCGATCGCATGTACAAGGCGCTCAACAAGCGCGGCGTGCTCGTCACGAAGATCCAGATCGACCCGACCGCGACCGACTTCTCTGCCGTCGTCGCCCAGGCGCTGACAAACAACCCTGACACGGTCTACGTGTCCACGTATTACCCGCAGGGTGCGGTCATCGCCAAGGAGCTCGCTGCGCAGGCAAAGCAGGGTAACGACGCCCGCTGCTTCATGGGGCTCGCCAACCAGGACCCGGCGTTCATCACTGAGGCCGGCATCCCCGCGGCCTCGCGCTGTCAGTTCAGCGGCTCGCCGACCCCGGCGCAGTTCGGCAATGCGCTCAGCCGCGCGTACGTGAAGAATTATCAGCAGCAGTTCGGCAAGGCGCCTGGTACGTGGGGCATCTACACGTATGACTCGGTGCACCTCTGGGCCAACGCGGTGAAGGCGGCCGGCACCACGGATATCGATGCGTTCAGCCAGCAGATCCTGCACACCAAGAACTTCGCAGGAGCCACGGGGCCGATCACCATCGCACCGAAGACGGGCAACCGCACGAATGTCCCGGTCGCAATCCTGACGGTGTCGAAGGCCGGCCGGTTCGTCGTCGAGGTCCTCAGCACCTGAGAGCGGGAATGCCAGCGGCGCGTCGTTCGTCTCTATCAGTAGACGGGCGACGCGCCCGGCATACTCTCCCTACGCATCCGCACCGGCCTTCTGAGGAGCACCCATGAGCAACGCAGTCGAAATCAACAGCACCAATTGGCAGGGCGAGGTCGTCGAGTCCGACCTGCCCGTCCTGATCGACTTCTGGGCGGAGTGGTGCGGACCGTGCAAGGCGCTCGGTCCGATCATCGACGAGCTCGCGGGCGACTACGCCGGCAAGATCAAGGTCGGCAAGGTCGACGTCGACTCCGAGCCGGGTCTCGCCGGGCAGTTCGGCGTGATGTCGATCCCGATGATCGCGCTGTTCAAGGATGGGGAACTGGTCGAGCGCGCGGTCGGGATGATGCCGAAGGACCGACTCGCCGCCACGCTCAACCTCGCAGCGCATTCGGCGTAGTCGCCGTACACTCCGTCGAATGAATCGGCGGAGCAGCAGATGAACCAGTACGCGCCGATCGAAGACCATGGGATCATCGGCGACCTGCACTCGGTCGCCCTGATCACGCAGCATGGCGAGATCGATTGGTACTGCTGTCCGCGGTTCGACTCGCCCAGCGTGTTCGGCGCAATCCTCGACAGCGAGCGGGGCGGGTCGTTCCAGATCTGCCCGATCGATGATGAGGTGCGTACCAAGCAGCTCTACCTGCCCGATACCAACGTCCTGATCACCCGCTTCCTGTCGGACGAGGGTGTCGGCGAGGTCATTGACTTCATGCCGGTCGGCTCGGCGGAGGAAGACCGGCACCGCATCGTGCGTGTCGTGCAGTGCGTGCGCGGGCATATGCATTTCCGCCTCAACTGCACGCCGCGTTTCAACTACGGCCGCACCGAGCACGAGCTGCATATCGACTCGCACGGCGCGGTCTTCGAGACCGACGAGCTGAAGCTCGCGCTCGACTCGCCGGTCTCGCTCGTCGAGGACGACGGCGGCGTGCACGCGTCCTTCACGCTCGAACCGGGCGATCGTCGCACCTTCGTCCTCGAGCGAATCCCCGACGACGGGCATTCGGCACGGCCCTTTCCGGAGGAGGTCTGCCAGCACCTGTTCGCCGACACCGTCGACTACTGGCGCCGCTGGCTCAACCAGTGCACCTACCGCGGCCGCTGGCGCGAGACGGTGCGCCGCTCCGCATTGGTGCTGAAGCTGCTGTGCTACCGGCCGACCGGGGCGATCGTGGCGGCCCCCACCATGTCCCTGCCTGAGAGCATCGGCGGCGAGCGCAACTGGGACTATCGCTACACGTGGATCCGCGACGCGTCCTTCACGCTCTACGCGTTCCTCAAGCTGGGCTTCACCGAGGAGGCGCGCGACTTCATGGCGTTCCTCAAGGCGCGGGCCCTGGAGCAGAGCTCGTCGAACGCCGGACCGCTCCAGATCATGTACGGCATCGACGGGCGTCACGAGCTCGAGGAGTTCGAGCTCGACAACCTCGAGGGCTACCGCCAGTCCAGCCCGGTTCGGGTGGGCAACGGCGCCGCCGGTCAGCTGCAGCTCGACATCTACGGCGAGCTGATCAACAGCATCTACCTGTACGACAAGCGCGGCGAGCCGATCGACTACGAGCTCTGGAAGGTCGTCGTCGAGCTGCTCGACTGGCTGATGGTCAACTGGGACTCGAAGGACGAGGGCATCTGGGAGGTGCGCGGCGGCCAGCAGCACTTCACCTACTCGCGACTGATGAGCTGGATCGCCTTCGATCGCGCGCTGCGCATCGCGCAGACTCGCGGCTTCCCGTGCCCGCGGATCGCCTGGCGCGAGACGCGCGACGCGATCTTCGAGCAGATCATGACCCGCGGCTACTCCAAGGATCGCCAGGCCTTTGTCCAGGTGCTCGACGGCGACGTCCTCGATGCCTCGACGCTGATGATGGTGATGGGGCACTTCGTCGCGCCCAACGACCCGCTGATGGTCTCGACGATCGATGCGATCCGCGACGAGCTCGTCACCGACTCGCTGGTCTACCGCTACGACCCGAAGCTGGCCGCCGACGACGGGCTGAGCGGCGAAGAGGGGACCTTCTCGATCTGCTCCTTCTGGTGGGTCGAGGCGCTGGCGCGCGCCGGCAACCTCGAGGAGGCGCGGCTGGCCTTCGAGAAGATGCACACCTATGCCAACCACCTCGGTCTCTACTCGGAGGAGATCGGACCGTCCGGTGAGGCGCTCGGGAACTTCCCACAGGCCTTCACCCACCTGTCGCTGGTGTCGGCGGCCCTGTACCTCGATCGCGCGCTCGATGGGCACCGTCCCCGCGTGCGTTAGGGTTCTCGCCGTGAACATCAAGAACCCCGCCAACGAGCTCAAGTCCCGCGCCCGGCGCTACGGCTTCGTCGTGCTGCTCCAGCCGGAGCGCCCGTCGGGCTGGCTGGCGCTGGTACGTCCCGCCGGCAGCGCCCTCCGCGAGCCGATCGAGGCCTCTGCGGCTACGCGCGAGGAGGCCATCGCGGCCGCCAGCGCGATCTTCGAGAAGCAGTTGATCGCCCAGCTCGTCGACACGCTCGCCGCGGCGGGAGTCGACGTGCCGAACTGGGAGCCGGGCGTTGAGTGGGACGACCACGTGGATCGTCTGTTCGCCGCGGTCCGCGATCACGGACTCGACCACTAGCACCCCGTGAGTTCGACCCACCCGCGCATCGGGGTCGTCGGGCATGTGGAGTGGGTGCTCTTCGGCTACGCCCCCGCACCGCCGAGCGCGGGGGAGATCGTGCACTTCCGCGATCCGTTCGAGGAGCCGGCAGGCGGTGGGGCCGTCGTCGCCATCGCCCTGGCTCGAGCCGGTGCCGACGTCGTGTTCTATACGGCGCTCGCCAAGGACACCGAAGGCGCTGCCACGCGCATGCGCATGGCGGAGGAGAAGGTCGATCTCCGCGTCGGCGTGCGCGGCGGTCGGCAGGCGCGCGCCATGACGATCCTTGACGACAGCGGCGATCGCACGATCATCGTCTCCCAGCCCAACGCCTATCCGCGCGTCGACGATGAGCTCCGCTGGGAAGATCTGGACGCCTGCGCGGCGGTCTACGCCACCTGTGGCGAGCCGACCGGCATCCAGGAGGCGCGTCGCGCCGGCATCCTCGTCTGCTCGGCCCGCCAGCTCGACGCGCTGATCGAGAGCGGGGTCAAGGCGGACGTGGTGATCGGTTCGCTGTCGGACCGCGGCGAGCAGATCGACTTCCGCATTCTCGGCAAGCACACCAAGGCGATCGTCCTGACCGATGGCGAGCGCGGCGGCCGCTGGATGTCGACGGACGACTCCGGCCTGTGGGCGCTCCAGCCGCTACCGGGTGAGCGCGGCGACACCTACGGCGCGGGCGACACGTTCGCCGCGGGCCTCACGTATGCGCTCGGCTGCGGGCAGGACATGCACGACGCGGTGGAGGTGGCTGCCCGCTGGGGCGCAGCCGCCGTCTGTCACCGCGGCCCCTACGGCGACTAGGGCGAGCACCGCTGCCGTGACGTGGGTGGGCGGGTGCGTCCGTCGGTGGGGCGAAGTGGGGTGAGCGACGCCGTGGCTGTCACAAAGTACGGCGCGGTTGCGGCCGCTGTCGGCCTAGTTTCCGCATAGCCGAGCGGAATCGAACGTATGTTCGTGTGGAGGTTAGGAGTTGCAAGGTGGAGCGTAGTGGGGTAAAGTGGGGCAACTTGGTACAGAGGGGGACCCGCACTGGGGCCCCCGACCACCACGGAAACGACCACCATGCTGCTTGGCGAATACGCACAGAAGCTCGACGAGAAGAACCGGGTAACGGTTCCCTCGCGGCTGCGCGCGCCCTTCGCCGATGGCCTGTTCGTAACCCGCGGCCTCGACGGCTGCGTCGCGATCTACGCCCGTGACGGCTGGGACGCGTTCGTAGAGCAGCAGATCAGCCGCCTCGATCCGTTCACCCGCGAGGGACGCCAGATGGAGCGCTACCTGTTCGGCGGCGCGGTGGAGGCCGAGCTCGATCGGCAGGGCCGCGTGGCCGTGCCGGCGCCGCTCATGCAGCACGCCGAGCTGACCCGCGAGATCGTCGTCGTCGGCGTCCGCGACCGGCTGGAGATCTGGGATCGCGTGGCCTGGGAACGTGGCCTCGCCGAATTGGAAGGGAGCGCCGAGAATGTCGCAGAGCGCCTGGTCCGTGATGCCCGCTAACGCCGCGATCCACGATCCTGTGCTCGCGCACGAGGTCGTTGCGCTGCTCGACGTGGCGCCCGGCATGACCGTCGTCGACGGCACGTTCGGCGCCGGTGGCCACGCCTCGATGCTGGCCGAGGTCATGAACGGCCGCGGCGCCTACGTGGCGATCGACCGCGACCCGTCCGTCGAGAACCGCGCCCGCTCGTTCCGCGCCTCGCACCCCGATATGGCCGTGCGTCTGCTCAAGCGCGACTTCGTCGACGGCTTCCGCTCGCTCGCCATCGAGGGCGTGCAGGCCGACGCGATCCTGCTCGACCTCGGCGTCTCGTCGATGCAGATCGACCAGCCTGAACGCGGCTTCTCCTACGCCGTCGACGCGCCGCTCGACATGCGCATGGACCCGCGTGGCGGCCGGACCGCCGCGGACCTGCTCGCCGACCTGCCCGAGCGCGAGCTCAGCGATATCTTCAGCCGCTACGGCGAGGAGCGCTACAGCCGCCAGATCGCCCGGGCCATCTGCCGCCGCCGCACGTCGCAGCCCTACGAGCGCAGCGCCGACCTCGTCGACACGATCCGCCATGCCATCCCGACGCCCGCGCAGTTCGGTTCGGGACACCCCGCCAAGCGCGTGTTCCAGGCCCTGCGCATCGCCGTCAACGACGAGCTGACGATGGTGGAGGAGGGCCTTGCGGCCGCCATGGAGATCCTCAAGCCCGGTGGTCGCATCGCGGTCATCGCGTTCCACTCGCTCGAGGATCGCATCGTCAAGGACTTCTTCCGCGCCGCCGCGGCACCGTGCATCTGCCCGCCCGACCTACCGATCTGCGGTTGTGATCGCGTGCCGACCCTGCGCGTGCTCACCCCGCGCGTGATCCGCCCCGGCACGGCCGAGCTGGACCGCAATCCGCGTGCCGCCTCGTCGCGCCTGCGCGTCGCCGAGCGTACCGACGCGCCGCTGCCGAAGGACGCCGCCTGATGGCTGTTGCGATCCCGCGCCCGGCGCCCGCCAAGCCGCGTCGTCGGCCTGCTGCCGCACCGCGTCCGCGGCCCGTCGGCGGCACCCGCGCCCGATCGGTCGCCAAGGGCGCCTCGACGCTCAACGGCAAGGCGAAAATCCATCGCAGCCAGTCCCGTGCCGCCGTCGGAGGTCGCCTCGCGCCCTTCCGGATCGCCGCCGTGATCGCACTGATCGGGGTGATCCTGTCGATGATCGTCTACCTGCACGTCTCCTCGCTGCGCTCCACGATGCAGGCGGGCGAGCTGCGCGCCCAGGTCGAGCAGACGCAGAACGACGCTGCCAACATCCAGGCCCAGACCGAGCAGCGCCTCGCAGACGGACGGGTCGAGCGGGCCGCAGCCGCCTACGGCATGGTGATGGTCCCGTCGGAGGCGATGCAGGCGCTGAAGGTTCGGATTCCCGAGGCGCTGCAGACGAGCTGACGTGGCGACGCGCACCGCTCCCCCTCGCACACCGCGCCGCCGGAGCCGTGCCCCGCACGTTCCCCCGCCCGACCGGCGCATCCGCTGGCTCCTGATCGCTGCCGGCGTCTTCCTCGTCATCGTCCTTGGCCGCGCCGTGCAGATGCAGGTCGTCGACGGCGGCTTCTACGAGAGTCGCGCCAGCGGCCAGCACCGCGACGAGGTGGTCATCCCCGCCCAGCGCGGCGCGATCCTCGACCGCGACGGCTACCGCCTCGCCCTGACGGAGGAGGCGAGCACGATCGGCGCCACACCGTCGCTGATCAAGGACAGAGCGCGGGTCGTGGCCGCCGTCGCCGAGGCGAGCGGCGAGTCGCCCGACGCCATCCTTCAGCGCCTCAATGCCCCTGACGTTCTCCACGTCGACCTCGCCCGTCAGGTCCCCGAGGCGCGGGCCAAGCGCGTGGCCGCCCTCGACCTGGACGGCGTCGATTTCACCCCCGAGCAGCGCCGGGTCTACCCGAGCGCGATCGCCGCGCCGCTGATCGGCGTCACCGACGTGGGCGGCACGGGGCTGGCTGGCCTTGAGCTGCAGTACGACCAGGTCCTGCGCGGTGAGGACGGTCTTGAGGTGCGCACCGATGATCCGGCCGGCAACGCGATCCGCGTGGCGCGGGTTCAGGAGATGCAGCCGGGGCGGACGATCAGCACAGGTATCGATCGCCAGGTCCAGACCGAGGCCGAGGCGATCGCGGCGCAGACGCGTACGTCGTTCCGCGCCCGGAGTGTGACGGCCATCGTGCTCGAGCCACGCACCGGTGAGATTCTCGCCATGGCCTCCGCGCCGGCGCCCAAGGGCGGCGACTTCCGCTCGGGGACGGCCGATCAGCTGCGCCTGCGCGGCATCACGGACGTCTACGAGCCGGGGTCGACCTTCAAGGCGGTCACGGTCGGCGCGGGGCTCGCAACCGGCCGTATCAAGCCGACGACGCGCGTGGAGGTCGGCAACAGCTGGCAGCTCTACGACGGCACGCTGCGCGACACGCATCCGGA
>JBIIFR010000050.1:0-7818 GCA_044237215.1 Gaiellales bacterium | reverse complement strand
TGCCTCCATCGGGCTCCAGTAGCTGCCCGTCCTTGCGGTAGATCTGGAAGGGGATCCGGACCGTCTGGCCCGCAGGGAAGTCGGTACCGCCCATGACGATCAGGTTCGGGGTGACGAGCTGCGTCGCATCAGGCGTGCCGATCAGCCCGGCCAGCGTGGGGTCGGACGATCCTCCCGCCGGTGCGTCGGCGCTCGAACCCCCGCAGGCCGCCAGCACGCAGGTGCCGACGATGAGGAGAAGGAGGACGACGACCCGGGGCATCAGACGCAGCCTACCCCGGGTCTCGTCGAACCTACGCCTGCTCGGACTTGGCGCGAGCCTGACCGACGAACGGCATCATCGAGCGAAGCTCGGCGCCGACCTGCTCGAGCTGGCTCTCGGCTCCGCGCTTGCGAAGCATCCGCATCGTGACGCGACCGGACTGGTTCTCCTCGATGAACTCGCGGGCGAACTGTCCCGTCTGGATCTCGTGGAGGATCTCCTTCATCGCGGCCTTGCTCTCCGGGCCGATCACGCGCGGGCCGCGCGTGAGGTCGCCATACTCGGCGGTATCGGAGATGGAATAGCGCATCCAGTCCATGCCGCCTTCGTAGAGCAGGTCGACGATCAGCTTGAGCTCGTGCAGCACCTCGAAGTACGCGATCTCGGGGGCGTAGCCGCCCTCGACAAGCGTCTCGAAGCCGGCCTGGATCAGGGCGGTGGCGCCGCCGCAGAGCACGGCCTGCTCGCCGAAGAGGTCGCTCTCGGTCTCCTCGCGGAAGGTCGTCTCGATCACGCCGGCGCGCGCGGAGCCGATGCCGATCGCCCAGGCCATCGCGATGTCGCGGGCGGAGCCGGCGTCGTCCTTCTCGATGGCGATCAGCGCGGGGACGCCGCCGCCCTCGGTGTAGACGCGGCGGACGAGATGGCCGGGACCCTTCGGCGCGCACATGATCACGTTGGAGCCGGCGGGCGCCTCGATGATGCCGAAGTGCACGGAGAACCCGTGGGTGAAGAGGATCGTGGCGCCGGGCTTGACGGCGTCCTTGAGCGAGCCGTTCCAGAGCTCGCCCTGCACCTGATCGGGGACCATGATGGCGACGATGTCGGCGTCCTTGACGGCGTCGACCGGGGCCTGCGGCGTCCAGCCGTGGCTCTCGGCCCGCTTCCACCCCTCGGAGCCGGGGCGGACGGCGACGGTGACGTCGGCGCCCGAATCGCGCAGATTGAGCGCGTGCGCATGGCCCTGCGAGCCATAGCCGACGACGACGATCTTCTTGCCCTTGAGGGTTGCGAAATCGCCGTCGGACTCGTAGTAGAGGGTGGCCATGTGGTGTCTTCCTTGTCGTTGCAGGTGAGGGCGCCGTGCGCCTGAGGTGAAATGTACGTGCGGAGCGGTCTCGGGGGCGCGCTTACCCGAGGATGCGGAGCGGTGCGCGCGACTCGTCGTGGGCGACCGAGGCCCGGGTCATGGCGACCCGGCCCGTGCGGACGGCCTCGACGATCGTGTACGGCGAGAGCAGCTGCTCGAGCGCCGCGAGGCGGTCGGGATGCTCCACGCACTCGAGCAGGAGGGAATCGGCGCCGGCGTCGACGACGCGGGCGTTGAAGACCTCGGAGAGCCGCATGATCTCGAGGCGGTGGTTGGCATCGGCCTTGACCTTGATCAGCAGCAGCTCCCGCTCGATCGCCATGTCCGGGTGCACCTTGATGACGTGGATGACGTCAATCAGCTTGTCGAGTTGCTTGACGACCTGGTCAACCGAGTGGCGCGTGCAGTCCACGCGGATCGTGATGACGGAGCGATCGGCACGCTCCGTCGGTCCGACCGCGAGGCTGTCGATGTTGAATCCGCGCCGCGAGAAGAGCCCGGAGACGCGCGACAGCACGCCCGGACGATTCTCCACCAGCACGCTCAGTGTGTGATGTCCCGGTGTAGCCATCAGACGCCCTCCTCGACCCACTCGTTGTCCCAGACCTCGTCGATCATCTCGTGCGAGGCGGCGCCGGCTGGCACCATCGGGTAGACCTTCTCCTCGTGATCGATACGGAAGTCGATCACGGTCGGACGGCGCGCGGCGATCGCCTCGGCGATCACGGCATCGACCTCGGCCTCGGTCTCCGCCCGCAGCGCGAGACAGCCGTACGCCTCGGCCAGCAGAACGAAGTCCGGGATCGTGCCGAACAGGTTCGTCTCGGAGTAGCGCTCGCCGTGGAAGAGCTCCTGCCACTGGCGCACCATGCCGAGCCAGCCGTTGTTCATCACGGCGTGGATCGCGGGCACGTCGTAGCAGCGGGCCGTGGCCAGCTCCTGCATCGTCATCTGGAAGCAGCCGTCGCCGTCGAAGTTGACGACGTACGCGTCGGGGCAGCCCTGCTGTGCACCGATGGCAGCGGGGACGCCGAAGCCCATGGTGCCGAGGCCGCCGGAGGTGAGCCAGCGGCGCGGGCCGTCGATCGACAGGTACTGGGCCGCCCACATCTGGTGCTGACCGACGCCGGTCACCCAGATCGCATCCTTGCCCTTGAGGGCCTTGTCGAACGCCTCGATGACGTACTCCGGCTTGAGCTTGGCGCCCTTCTTGTAACGGAAGGGATTGTCACGACGCCAGCCCTGCACGTCGCGGAGCCACTCGCTCTGATGCTCGGCGCGCGCCGCATTGTCCGCACGCGCGGTCACGGCGTTCCGCAGCGCCGGCAGCGTCGTACGGAGCTCACCCACCAGCGCGACGTCGGCGTACCGATTCTTGGAGACCTCGGCCGGATCGATGTCGAAGTGGATGATCTTGGCGCCGGGGGCGAACGCGTCCAGCTTGCCGGTGACGCGGTCGTCGAAGCGCGCGCCGACCGTGATCAGCAGGTCGGAGCGGTGGATGGTCCAGTTGGCGTACTTCGACCCGTGCATGCCCGGCATCTGCACCGACAGGGGATGCGAGTCGGGGAACGCGCCCTTCGCGAGCAGGGTCGTCGTGACGGGGATCTGCAGCGCCTCGGCGAGCAGGATCAGATCGTCACAGGCCTCGCCGTTGATGATGCCGCCGCCGACGTACAGCACCGGCTTGCGCGAGCGGGCGATCAGCTCCGCTGCGGCCTCGATGCCCTCGAGCTGCTCGGGGAACGTCGAGTTGTAGCCGATCAGATCGATCTCGTGGTCGTAGGCGAAGTCGATCTCCGTCAGCTGGAGGTCCTTGGGGATGTCCACGAGCACGGGGCCGGGCCGGCCGGTGCTGGCAATATGGAACGCCTCGTGGATGGCCTTCGGGATGTCCTCGGCGCGCTGCACCAGGAACGAGTGCTTGACGATCGGCATCACGATGCCCGTGATGTCGGCCTCCTGGAAGGCATCGGTGCCGATCAGGTGCGTGGGCACCTGGCCGGTGATGGCGACGATCGGCGTGGAGTCGAGGAAGGCATCGGCGATCGGGGTGACGAGGTTCGTCGCGCCCGGGCCGCTCGTGGCGATGCAGACGCCGACCTTGCCGGTCGCGCGCGCATACCCCTGCGCCATGTGCCCCGCACCCTGCTCGTGGCGCACGAGCACGTGCTCGATCGAGTGGTCGATCGCCATGAAGGCGTCGTACAACGGGAGGATCGCGCCGCCCGGGATGCCCCAGCAGATCTCGACGCCCTCGGCCTCGAGGGAGCGGATGATCGCCTCGGAGCCGAGCATGCGCTCCTTGCGCTGGCGCGCTTTGGTCAGTGCGGTGTCACTCATGCGTTCCCCTTTGCGAGCAGGTCGGCGATTGCCGAGCCGACCTCGTCGGTGGTGGCCGTGCCGCCGAGATCCGGCGTGGTGGGCCCGTGCTCCAGACAGTGAATGGCCGCGGCCTCGATTGCGGCGGCGGCGGCGGGCTGATCGAGATCGCGCAGCATCATCGCGACCGTGAGGATCATCGCGGTCGGGTTGGCGATGCCCTTGCCGGCGATATCCGGCGCCGACCCGTGGATCGCCTCGTAGAGACCGGGGCGCGCGGCGCCGAGCGAGGAGCTCGGGGCGAGGCCGATCCCACCCGAGACGCTAGCGGCGAGATCCGACAGGATGTCGCCGAACATGTTCTCGGTCACGATCACGTCGTAGGCGAGCGGCTGCTCGATCAGCTTCATCGCCATCGAGTCGACCAGCTGGTGCGAGAGCTCGACATCGGGGTAGTCCGGGGCCACGCGCTCGACCACGACCTGGCGCCACAGCTTCGAACTCGACAAGACGTTCTGCTTGTCGACGGAGCACACCTTGCCGCGGCGCGTGCGCGCGAGGTCGAAGGCGTAGCGCGCCACGCGCTCGACCTCCTCGACCGAGTAGCGGCACGTATCCATGCCGGTCTCCGCCGTCAGCTCCTTCGGGCCGAAGTAGAGGCCGCCGGTCAGCTCGCGGATGATGATCATGTCGAGCCCATCGACGAGCTCCGGGCGCAGGGGAGACGTGAGCTTCTTGGTCCACATCCGGATCGGCCGGATATTCGCGAAGGCCTTCAGCTCGGCCCGCAGCGCAAGCAGGCCCTGCTCGGGGCGGATCGCACCGGCATCCCACTTGGGCCCGCCGACCGCACCCTTGAGCACCGCATCGGCCTGCGGCAGCGCCGCCCGCGTCTCGGCGGGGAACGGATCCCCATGCGAGTCGATGGCATTGCCGCCGAAGGGATGCTCGCTGCATTCGGCGTGGAAACCGTGGGCCTCGCCGGCGGCCGCGAGGACGTCCAGCGCGACGCGCGTGGTCTCAGGGCCGATGCCATCGCCGGGGAGGACTGCGATCTTCACGTGATGCTCCGTTCTCGTACTGCGGGTCAGATGGTCTCTCGGACCATCGGGTTCGGGGTACCGGCGGTGATCTGCGCGGCGGCGCGGAGGAACGCCTGCGCGGCGGCCTCCGTGATGTCGGGGGCGACGGACTGGCCGGTATAGCGGCGGCCGTCGTGCTCGAGCACGACGCGCACGTCGCCGAGGGCGTCGTTGCCGCCGGTCACGGCGTTGACGTTGAACTCGCGCAATTCACCGGCGGTCTTGACGATCGTGTTGAGGGCGATGAAGGCGGCGTCGATCGGACCATCGCCCTCACCGCTCGCGGTGTGGACCTGATCGCCCTCGCGGACCTTGACCTCGGCGTGCGAGGTCTCGCCCGTGCTCGTGCGCAGCGCGAGACCTTCGAGGATCCAACGCTCGCTCGTGTCGCGGGACTGATCGTCGATGATCGCCTCGAGGTCTAGCGCCGAGACGGACTTCTTGCGGTCGGCGATCTCCTTGAACTTGGCGAAGGCGCGCTTGAGCTCGTCGCCCTCGATCGCGTAGCCCATGTCGGCGTAAGCGGCCTGCAGGGCGGCGCGGCCCGAGTGCTTGCCCAGCACCAGCTCGTTGTGCTCGAGCCCGATCGACTCGGCGTCCATGATCTCGTAGGTGCGCCGGTTCTTGAGGACGCCGTCCTGGTGGATGCCGGCCTCGTGGGCGAAGGCGTTCTTGCCGACGATCGCCTTGTTCGGCTGCACGGGGTAGCCGCTGAGGCGCGAGACGAGGCGGCTGGCCCGGGCGATCTCCGTCGTCTCAATACCGGTTCGGAAGCCGTAGTAGGCGTTGCGCGTGCGCAGCGCCATCACGATCTCCTCGAGCGCCGAGTTGCCGGCCCGCTCACCGATGCCGTTGATCGCGACCTCGACCTGGCGCGCGCCTGCCTGCACGCCGGCCAGCGAGTTCGCGGTCGCGAGACCCAGATCGTTGTGCGTGTGGACGCTGAGCGTCGCCTCGTGCAACTCGGGCACGTCGGCGTACAGCGCCTCAAGGATCTCCTTGTACTCGTCGGGCGTGGTGTAGCCGACGGTATCGGGGATGTTGATCGTCGTCGCGCCGGCGGCGAGCGCCGTGCGTACCACCTCGGCCATGAACTCCGGACGCGAGCGGGTGGCGTCCTCGCAGGAGAACTCCACGTCGGCGACCTTGCTGCGGGCGTAGGCCACGGCGTCGCGGGTCTGCTCGAGCACCTGCTCGGGTGTCATCCGCAGCTTGTGCTCCATGTGGAGGTCGCTGGTGGCGATGAAGACGTGGAAGCGGGGACTCTCGGCGTCCTTGAGGGCCTCCCACGACGCGTCGATGTCGGCCTGTTGTGTGCGGTTGAGCGACGCGATCGTGCAGCTGCGCACGTGCTTGGCCACGAGCCCGATGCCCTTGACTTCGCCGGGCGAGGCGATTGCGAAGCCGGCCTCAATGATGTCGACGCCGAGGCGCTCGAGCTGGCGGGCGATCTCCAGCTTCTCCTGCGCGTTCAGGCTGATGCCGGGCGACTGCTCGCCATCGCGCAGCGTGGTGTCGAAGATCTTGACGTAATCCTGGTTGGTGCTCATCGTGCCCCCTTCCGAAGTGCGGTGCGCTTGCACGCACCTGTCCTGTGGTCTCGTCGTTTCGTGCGCCGGGCAGGCGGCGCGTAGGCGAATGCTTTCCCCTTAGCGGGGAAGGAGGCCGACGAGGAGGAGCGAGGACACGGGCGACGACGCCACAACCCCATGGCCGCTGGCGCAAGCCAAGCGGCCGAAGGATCCTTCAGTGGTGTGCGGCATCGTGCGCATCACGCGGAAGTGTATCCCCATCTGGCGGTCGCGCGCAACGCGGAGGCGACGCACCCTATCCTGCAGCCATGGGCGACTGGCATCTGCGATCACCGAAGCGCATCGCCTTTGCCCGTATCGTGATCGCGGGGCTCGGCGGCTTCATCGCGCTCGGTGCGGCCTTCGCGGTGGTGCCCGACGTGGTCAAACAGGATATGAATGAGACCGACGTCGTGGTCGGCTGGACGCTCACCGTCTTCGCCGCGACCGCGTTGTTGACGCGGTTCTTCGCGGGCGTCGGCATCGATCGGCGCGGTGCCCGGGCGGTCTTCGCGCTGGGTTTCCTCCTGCTTGCCATCGCCGGCGCGCTGTTCCTGCTCGTCACCCCCGAGCGTGAGTGGCTCCTGTTCGCGGCCCGGGCGCTGCAGGGCGTGGGGCAGGCCTGCATGTTCACGGCGGGCCTCTCCTGGGCCGTGCAGCTCGCGCCAGAGAGCCGCCGCGGACAGGCAATGTCCCTGTTTGGCCTATCGGTCTGGGCGGGGTTGACGGTGGGGCCCGTGCTCGCCCAGCTCCTGCTCGACCATGCGGGTACCCGGGCGGCGGAGGCGCTGATGCTGGTCGCGCCCGTGCTGGCCCTGGTGGCGATGATCGGCCTGCGCTCTCCGCCCGTGCACGCCGAGACACCGAGCCTGAGTCTGCCGCGCGAGGCGATGCGCCCGAGCCTCGGGCTGATGGCCGGCGCCGTGGTGATGGCGACGATCGTCGGGTTCGCCGTGCTCACCTTCGACGGGCGCAGCGGTGGCGGTGGGGCCTACGTGATTGGCGCCTACGGCGCCGCGACGTTCGCCGGCCGGATCTTCATCGGGCACCTGCCCGACAAGCTCGGCGCGTACAAGACTGGCATCTTGGCGTTCCTCCTCGCCTTCGTCGGCGTACTGATCATCGCCGTGGCGCCGAACTGGCAGGTCGGCCTCGTCGGCGGCCTCATCTGCGGCCTCGCCTGGGCGCTCCTGTTCCCGGCGCTCGGGCTCCTCGCTGTCGATCGCACGCCGCGCCCGCAGCGCAACTCGGCCCTCGCGGTGTACACCGCCGGCTTCGACCTCGGCACGCTGCTGTCCGGCTTCACGCTGGGGTACATCGCGAATGCCGCTGGCTACGAGGCGGTCTACGCCTTTGGCGCGGGCTTCGCGCTGGTCGGACTGGCGCTGATGTGGTCGATGCGCCCGCGCCCGGGGACGACGGCCGCGGCCTGAGGATGCGACGAAAGGGTCTGACCCCTTCGTCGCATTGACCGCCCCAACGCCTAGCGCA
>JBIIFR010000049.1:0-7832 GCA_044237215.1 Gaiellales bacterium | reverse complement strand
GCCTCGAGCGCGTAGCAATGCGTGTGATCGAGCGCCCACGGCAGCGGCATCGTCACCCGATGGGCGCCACCGCCGAGATCAGCGAGCTCGAACTCCCGCGCCATCGGCCCGACCTAGAGCTCGGTGCGCTCGACGGACTTGGAGACGTACGCCTCGAGCACATCGGCCTCGTGGAGATCGGCGAAGCTCTTCAGCACGATGCCGCACTCGAAGCCCTCCTTGATCTCCTTGACCTCGTCCTTGAGGTGGCGGATCGAGTCGATCCCGCCGTCCCAGACGACCACACCGTCGCGGATGACGCGCACGTTCGCACCGCGCGCGATGGTACCGCTCGTCACCATGCAGCCCGCGATCGTGCCGATCTTGGAGGCCTTGAAGAGCTGGCGCACCTCGGCGGTGCCGGTGATCTCCTCGACGATGTCCGGCGTCAGCATGCCAACGAGGGCAGCCTCGATGTCTTCGGTCAGCTTGTAGATGACCTTGTAGGTGCGGATGTCGACACCCTCGCGGTCGGCGAGGCTCTTGGCCTCCGCGTTCGGGCGGACGTTGAAACCGACGACGATCGCCTTCGAGGCAGCGGCGAGCATGACGTCGGACTCGGTGATACCGCCGACGCCCGTGTGGATGACGCGGACGGCGACCTCCTCGCTCTTGATCTTGTCGAGCTCGGAGACGGCGGCCTCGACGGAACCCTGCACGTCGCCCTTGATGACGAGGTTGAGGTCGCGGATCTTGCCGTCGGAGACCTGCTTGAAGAGGTCCTCCAGCGAGATCGACTTCTGGCTGCGACGCGAGAGCTCTTCGGCGCGCAGACGCGCGGCGCGCTTCTGGGCGAGATGGCGGGCATCGCGCTCGGAGTCGACGACGCGGCAGACCTCGCCGGCCGGCGGCGGCTTGTCGAAGCCGACGATCTCCACGGGCTCGGCCGGTCCGGCCGACTCCAGCTTGACGCCGTGCTCGTCGAGCATGATGCGGACCTTGCCCCAGGCGTCACCGGCGACGACGGCATCGCCCTGACGGAGCGTGCCGCGCTGCACGAGCATGGTCGCGACGGGACCGCGCCCGACGTCAAGGCGCGACTCCACGATCGGACCGGAGGCCGGTGCGTCGGGGTTGGCCTTGAGCTCGAGCACGTCGGCCTGGAGCAGCAGCATCTCGAGCAGCTGATCAAGGCCGGTGCGCTCCTTGGCCGAGACATCGACGAACACGGTGTCGCCGCCCCAATCCTCGGGCTGCAGGCCGTGCGTGACGAGGTCCTGACGCGTCTTCTGCGGGTTCGCGCCGGGCTTGTCGATCTTGTTGACGGCCACGACGATCGGCACTTCCGCGGCCTTCGCATGGTCGATCGCCTCGAGCGTCTGCGGCATCACGCTGTCGTCGGCGGCCACCACGAGCACGGCCACGTCGGTCAGCTTGGCGCCGCGAGCACGCAACGCGGTGAAGGCCTCATGGCCCGGGGTGTCGAGGAAGGTGACCTCGCGGTCGCCCACCTTCACCTGGTACGCGCCGATGTGCTGCGTGATGCCACCGGCCTCGCCGGCGACGACGCTCGTCTTGCGGATCGCGTCGAGCAGCGTGGTCTTGCCATGGTCGACGTGACCCATCACGGTGATGACGGGCGCGCGCGGCCTCAGATCGGCGGGATCGTCCTCGATGACGATGTCATCGAGCTCCTCCTCCGCGCTCTGAATGGTGACGGGGCGCTCGAACTCGGCGGCGATCAGGTCGATCGCGTCATCGGTGAGCGACTGCGTGATCGTGACGAACTCGCCGAGGCCCATCATCATCTTGATGATCTCCGCCGTCGAGACGCCAAGCTTCTCCGCGTACTCCTTGACGGTGACGCCACTCGGGACGGTGACCGGCCCGGTCGGCCGGACGACCGGCTTCTCCTCGCGGATCTCCTTGCCGCGGTCGCCGCCGCGCTGCGAGCGCTCACGGGGTCCACGGGCGGCCTGCGAATCGATGACGACGCGACGCTTCTTGCCCTGCGGCACACCGCGCTGCGGGCGTGCACGGCCAGCCGGGGCGCCACCGGGCGGCGGCGGCGGGGCGAAACGGCTGCCACCCGACGAACGGGGAGCGCGATCGTCACGCGGCGCACGCGGCGCAGCGGCGGACGCAGGCTCCTCCTTCTTCTCCTTGGGCGGCTCGACCGGCTCGGGCTTGATCGCGTTGGGATGCGCAGCGGCCGGGTCGACCGGCTTCGCCTCGGCAGCGGCCTTGGCGGCAGCCGAGGTCCGCTGTGCCGTCGCCGCGGGCTTCTTCTTGACCGGCGGCTTCTTCGGCTTGGATCCGGCGAGGGCGCGGGCAGCAGCAACCTCATCGACCATGTCGCGCTGAATCGGAACGCCTGCCTCGAACAGCACGCGTGCGACCTCATTGGGATCGAGCCCGCGCTCACGCGCAATTTCAACGATTCGTCGCTTCGCCATCAGCGCGAGATCCTATCAGCCATGCGGGTTTCGGCCCCCCGGCAGCGCCGCGATCACGCTGGCTGCAAGGCCTGAGGGGATCTCGACGGTCGCGCGCAGGCGCCGCGGGATGCTGGATTTGCGGAGCGCCTGCTCAACGCAGTTCTCACGGGGGCAGAGGTAGGTCCCCCGCCCCGTCCCCGTCCCGAGCACGAGCAGGCCGGCGCCGTCGACCGAGAGCCGCACGAGGCTGCTCTGCGGTCGACGGCGCCCGCAGCCCGCGCACGTGCGCTCGGGCTCGCGCGCTGTCGCGCTAGACGTCGTCGCCCTCGTCCGCGGCCAGCTCGGCCTCCGGCTCGGCCTCGACCGCCGGCGCGGCGGTCTCCTCCTCGACGGCGAGCTCGGCATCGATCTCGGCGGCGATCTCGGCGGCGACCTCGGTCTCCTCGGCGGGCGTTGCTGCGGCGCTGGCGCGCGGGCGCTCGATCTCGTCGCCATCGACGGTCACGACGTCCTCCGGCCCGACCAGGCGCTCGTAGCGGCGGATGACGATGCCGTTGATCGAGACGCGGCCCTCCTTGAGGAGCCCCTTCATCGCGCGCTCGTCGTAGCCGTTGGCCTCGAGGTACTTGGCGATGCTGTCCGCACCGGCGTAGTCCTCGTCGCCTTCCATCGCGAACTCGCTCTCCGACTTGATGTCGATGCGCCAGCCGGTCAGCTTGGCGGCGAGCCGTGCGTTCTGGCCCTCGCGGCCGATCGCCAGCGACAGCTGGTCGTCGGGCACGATGACAGTGGCCTGCATGCTCTCATCGTCGACCAGCACCTCGCGGACGCGGGCCGGGGCCAGCGCCTTGGCAATGAAGCGTGCCGGCTCGTCGTTCCACGGGATGATGTCGATCTTCTCGCCGCGGAGCTCGCCGACGACCATGCGGACGCGCGAGCCGCGCGGTCCGACGCAGGCGCCGACCGGGTCGACGCCCTGGACCTTCGACTCAACCGCGATCTTGGCGCGATAGCCGGCCTCGCGGGCGACCTGGCGGATCTCGACGAGCCCGTCGGCGATCTCGGGCACCTCGAGGGTGAACATCTCGCGGATCAGCTCCTCGGAACGGCGCGACAAGACAATCTGGGGTCCACGCGTGCCGTTGCGGACCTCGATGATGACGGCCTTGATGCGGGCGCCGTGCTCGTAGCGCTCGCCGGGCACCTGCTCGGAACCGGGCAGCAGCGCCTCGACCTTGCCGAGATCGACCAGGCAGTAGCGATTGTCGGCCTGCTGGACGATGCCGGTCACGACGTCGCCGACGCGGTCCTGGTACTCCTCGAACATCATGTCGCGCTCGACCTCGCGGATCCGCTGCAGGATGACCTGCTTGGCGGTCTGCGCGGCGATGCGGCCGAAGTTCTTCGGCGTCGCGTCGTAGGCGATGATGCCGTGCTGCGCCAACTGATCCCACTCGATGATCGCGTCGGGCTCGTTGTCGATCGGGTCGGGATCGCGATCGGCACGGATGTAGAACGCGGGGCGCTCGCGGCGCGGGCGCTCCGGCTCGGCCACGGGGATCTCGCTCATCTCGGGCGGCAGGGGGTACTCGAGCAGGCCGAGGGCCTCGAGCTGCTCGTCATCGGCGTCGATCTGCATGACGCGGAAGTCGCCGGTGTCGCGGTCGATCTCGACGCGGGCGTGCTTGCCCTGCGATTCAGGGGTCTTGCGATAGGCGGCGCCGAGCGCCTCCTCCAAGGCCACCAGCAGGACTTCCGCATCGATCGACTTCTGCTGCTCGAGCTCTCGGACTGCTTCCAGAATCTCTTTGCTCATCGCGACTTCACCAGCTTCCACATGAGGGTTGACTTCTTGACGTCGGCATAGGGCACCTCGAGGCGCCCGCTGCCGGTTTCGACCGTGACGGAATCCGGACCGGCGGCCACCAGCACGCCCTCGAAGGACGTGTGGCCGTCGACCGGAGTGCGCATGACGAAGGATGCCTCCCGTCCGAGCATGCGCGTGTAGTGCTCGGGACGCGTGAGTGCGCGATCGAGACCGGGCGACGAAACTTCGAGCGCCCACGTCTCGCGAATCGGCAGCAGCACCTTGGAGATCTCCTCGCAGATGCCGAGGTCGACGCCACCTTCGCGATCGATCATCACGCGCAGCTGGCCATGGCCGGCATCGGCGATGACATCCCAGACGTAGATATCGGGGCGCGCGGCACCAATCAGCTCCACGACCTGCTCACGAGGATCCGCTGCTGTGCTCATCTGGCACCCCCTTTCGTCTGCGTTATCCCAAAAAAAAGACGGGCTCTTGGCCCGTCTCGGCCGAGCGCATCCCTGCCGCGCTCGTGTCGAACGCTACCAGACGTCGGCGGTTCGCGGAGCGATCAGGTGGCGTCGTGGACGATCGTGACCGGACCGTCATTGACGAGCGCAACCTGCATGTCGGCACCGAAGCGCCCGCCGGCGACCGGGACGCCAAGGCCCTTGAGCGTTTCGATGTAGAGGCTGACCAGCGGCTCGGCGACGGCAGGGTCGGCGGCCCAGGAGAACGACGGGCGGTTGCCGCGGCGCGTGTCGGCCAGCAGCGTGAACTGCGAGATCACGAGGACGGAGCCCTCCACGTCGAGCACGGAGCGGTCGAAGCGCCCGTCTTCGTCACGGAAGATGCGCATCTCCGCGGTCTTCTCGGCGGCGCGTGCGACGGTCTTCGCGTCGTCGCCCTCGCCGATGCCGACGAGGGCAACGAGGCCCTGGCCGATCTGGCCGACGACCTCGCCGCCGATGGTGACGGAGGCTTCTGTGACTCGCTGGAGGACGATGCGCATACGCAGAGGGTGCCAGATCGCCGCCGTCGGCCGGTCGGTGGGCTACGCTCGTCAGGCACGATCAACGGGAGCCCTGCCCGCGCACACGGCGGTCTGGGCGGCTCACGTACGTAATCCGAAAAGACGCCGACGGATGTTCCGCCGGCCGATCGCTGGAGGACCGCCACGATGAGCGAAACACCGCTGTACGACGCTTACAGGAACTTTCTCGCCAATGCCGGCACGCCGTTCACGGTGCCCGGCCACAAGCGCAATCCGGAGCTGATCGACGACTTGCTCGCGCTCGACGTGCCGCACTACACGGGCGTCGAGGATCGCCGCGTCTCGACCAAGCGCCTCGCCACGGCCGAGCGCATCGCGGGTGAGCTGTGGGGTGCCGACTGGTGCGGGTTCTCCGTCCAGGGCTCCTCCCATGGCAACGAGGCGATCTGCCTCTCGCTCGGCAAGCCGGGCGACAAGGTGATCGTCGCGCGCACGATCCATAAGTCGCTGTTCTTCGGCATCGTTCTGGCCGGTCTCGTGCCGGTCTGGATCCGCCCCGATATCGATGAGGAGACGGGCCTGACCGCCGGCATGCCCGTGAGTCGCGTTGCCGATGCACTCAAGGAGCACCCGGACGCCAAGGCCGTCATGCTCGTCGAGCCGAGCTACGTCGGCGGTGTCTCCGACGTCGCGGCGCACGCCGAGCTGGCCCACGCCCACGGCATCCCACTGACGGTCGATGCCGCCTGGGGCGCGCACCTCGGGTTCCATCCCGACCTCCCGCCGCACGCCATTCAGGCCGGCGCCGATGTCCTCGTGACCAGCATCCACAAGCACATGACGGGCTTCACGCAGTCTTCAATGGTGCTGGCGCAGGGCGAGCGCCTCGACCTCGAGCGCCTCGAGGCGGCGTTTGAGGGTCTGCACACCACCAGCCCGTCCGGCGCAATCTTCGCGAGCATCGACTTGGCGCGCGACCTGCTGCAGGAGCGTGGCGAGGAACTGCTGGGCCAGGCCATCCGGCTGGCCGAGGAATCGCGTGTGCGTTTCCGTCAGGTACCGGGCCTCGGCGTCGTTGGTACGGAGATCGCTGACCGCTCCCCCGCGCTGTTCCAGCACGACCCGACCAAGATCGTGCTCACGCTGAGCGGCACGGGCGCGGACGGGCAGCTCGTCGCCGACGTCCTCGAGCAGCGCGGCCTGCACCTCGAGTTTGCCGACCGCGACACGTTCTGTCCCGTGATCACCCTCGGCGACACCCCGGAGACCGTGGACTTCATGACCACGGAGATCATTCGCGCGATCGAGGAGCACCGCGGCGAGCCGCGCAAGCTCGTGCACACGATCGCCTGGACGCTCGAGCCCGATACCGCGATGAGTCCGCGCGATGCGTTCTTCGCCGACCACGAGCGCGTCTCGGCAGCCGCGGCGGTCGGTCGGATCGCCGCGGAGTCCGCTGTCCCCTACCCGCCCGGCGTGCCCGCGCTGGCACCGGGTGAGCGCATCAACGGCGACGTACTCGCGGCGCTGCAGGCCGAGGCCCAGAGCGGCACGCGTATCGCCTACTGCGGCGACCCGATGCTCGAGACGGTCCTCGTCGTCAAGGAGTAGGCCCTGAACGACGATGGGCCCGCTCCGGCTGGAGCAGGCCCTCGTCGTTCGGTGATCCGGGGCGATCTGCCCGGTCGAGTGCTACTTGACCTTGGCGACGTTGAAGACGCCCTTCAGGAAGACAATCTTCTTCGCCTTAAACGTCGGCTGATAGGTCGCCGCATCGAAGGTGACCTTGCCGCGGAACTGCGCCTTGATCGAGCCGGGTGCATTGTTGGCCGCGTCATCGAGCTGATTGCACGACACGAGGTCGGGGATCTTGTCCGGATCCGTCGTATCGGCGAAGCACGTCGTCGCTGCGGTCGTGTTGATGACGAACGACTCGCCCTCCAGCTGCTCGTTGAGGAACGATTTGGTCTGCTTATTGACGCCGTCCTCGACGCTCTTGAACGTGACGTCGAACGAGCCGTTCGTATCGCCGCTGCCCTCAACGTTCATGTTCACGACAATGAACTTGTTGTTGAGCTGCTTCTTGATGTCATTGGTCGGCGGCGCATCGAACCCACCGTCCTGCCCCTCAGGGATGCACGGGGCATTCCTTGTCGGCTTCGCCCCCGGGGGGCACGGCTGCGGCTTGCAGGGGGACGATATCGACGGCATCTGCCCCGCCGCACAGTCGGGCATGTCGAACTTGCACGGTGCGGCCGGCGATGGCATCTGTCCCGCCGCGCACGGCTGCAGGTTGCCCCAGTCGATATTGGGCATGCCCCCGAGCAGTCCTCCAGCACCTCCGGCACCGCCGAGGCCACTCGCCCCACCGGCGCCCCCGTTACCCCCGTTACCCCCTTGCATACCCGCAGGGATGCAAGGGTTCTGCATCGTCGGCGTCTGGCCGGCCGCACACGGCTGCGGCTGCGTCTGTCCGCCACCGCCGGTCGAGCCGCCACCGCTGCAGGCCATGGGATTCGCGTTGCAAGCCTGGGCGATCTCCTGCGGGGTGGACACGAGCTGTCCGCCGACCGTGCACGGCAGAGTCGGCATGCCGCCGCTGAAGTTACAGGCG
>JBIIFR010000048.1:0-7860 GCA_044237215.1 Gaiellales bacterium | reverse complement strand
GGTGCCGTGGCGACCGACCGCGGTTGGCTCGTGGGCATCGCCCACCGCGCGCAGTACGACGTCACGATCCGCGAGGTCAGCGACGAGCTCGCAGTGATCGGCATCTGGGGGCCGCGGGCCAAGGCGATCATGGCTGCGGTCACGACGGCGGACCTCGCCAACGAGGCGTTTCCATTCGGCACCGGCCAGGAGCTCCTGATCGGCAGCGCGCCGGCGTTTGCGCAGCGCATCACGTACGTCGGTGAGTTCGGCTACGAGCTCTACGTCGAGCACGCCTGGGCGACCGCTGTGTGGGACGCCCTGCTCGCGGCCGGCGGGGAGCATGGCATCCGCGTCTGTGGCTACCGCGCACTCGACGGCCTGCGCATGGAGAAGGGCTACCGCTACATCGGGACGGACCTCACCCCCGGGGACACGCCGGATCAGGCCGGCCTCGCCTTCTGCGCGCGCAAGGAGGCCGACTACATCGGCAAGGACGCCCTCGAGGCGCGTCGTGCGGAGGGCTTCGCCACGCGGATCCGCACGCTCGTGATCGGCGACGGCGACTGGCTGCCGGTCTACGGCGGTGAGGCTGTCTCGCTCGACGGCGCAGTGGTTAGTCGCGTGCGTTCGGCCGCCTACGGCTACACCGTCGGCCACATGCTGGCCTTCGCCTACCTCCCGGTCGAGCTTCCGGAGGGAGCCGAGGTGACGGTCGAGACGCTGGACGGCGAGGCCACGGCCGTCGTCGCCGCCGACCGGCTGGTCGATCCGACGGGTGACAAGCTGCGCTGACGTGGTTCAGCGTTGCTTTGGTGCCAGGCGCCAAAGCAACGTTGATCCGCTCAGCCGCCGTGCTTGGCGGCGCTGCGCGACTTGAGCCGATGGATGAAGATCGGCACCGTGCTGACGACCACGATCAGGATGATCGCGATCTCCAGGTTGTTCTTGATCACCGGCACGTTGCCGATCAAGTAGCCGAGCAGCGTCAGGCCGACGGCCCAGAGCAGGGCGCCGATGGCGCTGTAGAGGCAGTAGCGCTTGAAGTCCATGCGGCTGGCGCCGGCCAGCACGGTGATGAACGTGCGCACGATCGCGATGAAGCGGCCGATGATGATCGCGGCCGCGCCGTAGCGGTTGAAGAATTCCTCGGTGTGATCGATGTACTTCTTCTTGAAGATCCGGGAGTCCTCGCGTCGGAAGAGTGCTGGCCCGGTGTGGTAGCCCACGGCATAGCCCACGAGATTGCCGGCGAACGCCGCGACAAAGAGCAGCGCGCAGACGAGCGTGATCGGCATGTCGATCGTGCCGTTGCCGACGAAGAGCCCGACGACGAAGAGGAGCGAGTCGCCCGGCAGGAAGAACCCGAACAGCAGGCCGCATTCGGCGAAGACGATGCCCACGGCAACCCAGATCGCGATCGGACCGGCCCACTCGAGCAGCGTCTCCGGACTCAGCCAGGACACCGGGCTCGCGATGACCGGAGCGATAAACGAGGCGACGGCCACGTCCGCAGTGTACGTGACGCTATCGACGGTTTGGGGTATCGCGATCGTTGAGGGTGTATCGGCGTCCCGGCGGTGCCAGCGATGCGCCTGCGAGACGGGTGCACCAGTAGCGCGTGGCGGAGCCGGTCGGGCAGGGATGCGCCGAGGGGGTCAGGCCCGCTCCTCGCACGATCGCAGTGCATGCGCGAGCTGAAGCAGGCGTTCTGGCAGGGGATGCGACGAAGGGGTCAGACCCTTTTGTCGCATTACCGCTCGGGCGCCTGCGGATAGCTCGTGTGTGTGCAGCGGTCAATGCGACGAAAGGATCTGACCCCTTCGTCGCATCCTCACACCCGTCTCGCAGGCTTACAGGCGGAACGCCTAGACCTCCGCGAGTCCCTGCAGGTCGACGCCTTCGAGCCAGCGCCGGTACGCGATCGACGACTGGTCCGGCACCTTGATGTGCAGCTCCTCCTTGAGCGAGCGCGGGATCTCCTCGGGACGGATGCTCTCGACGACGGCGCGGTCCTGTTCAAGGATGTGGAGGTAGTCGCTGACGAAGTTCGGGTTCGTCTCGACGAAGTTGCGGAACACGATGCGGAAGATGCGCGTCTTCTTCGCCTCGGTCGGCGCCGCGATCACCATCACGCTGATGATGTTGTCCGACCCTTCCGTGGTCACGTGCAGGTGCATCGTGAACGGATACACGTGGGTGTAGGTGTACGTGATGATCGCGTTCTGCGTCTGGTCGACGCTGCGCCAGAACGCGTTCGGCACGACGAACCACTGGCCCCAGTCCTCGGCGTGCAGGTCGTACGGCTCCTGCTCGGGGTGGTCGGGGTCGCCGAGCAGGTTCGGGTGCACGAAGGGGAAGTGCGAGACGTCCATCGAGTTCTCGGTCGAGCGGCCGGCACTCGTGTTCCAGTCGAGAATGCTGAACAGCTCGCTCGTGTACTCGGGGTCGGTATCGAGGTCGAGCGGGATATGCGGGATGTCCTGAATCGGCTCCTCGAGCGCCACCCAGACGACGCCGTACTTCTCGGCCACGCGGTACGCAATCGCGTGAGCGGCGGCGGGGACCGGCTTGTCAGGCTGCGCGGGGATCTTCACGCACGCGCCCGTCGAGTCGTACTCCCAGCCGTGGTACGGACACACGATGCAGCCGTTCTTGACCTTGCCGAGTGAGAGCGCGGCGCCGCGATGGATGCAGAGGTCCTTGAAGACGCTAATGCCCGCCCCGGTGCGGAAGGCGACGAGGTGCTGATCGAGCAGCGTGAAGCGCTGCGGCTGCTCGGTCACCTCGTCGACCGAGGCGATCGGGTGCCAGAACTGCGAGAGACGCTTGGGCTTGGAAGCGGTGGGCATGCGGCGAGATTAGCCGTATTCCCGCGCGCTGGCATGGGAAACGCAACCGCTACCGCCACGCAATCGCGTCTGTGCGTTACGTCCTCACGCCCTGTGGCAGCCGTACGCTGCAATGGCATCAGAATCTGATAATCAGATATATTGGAGGTATGCGGATTGTGAGCGCAACACAGATGTCCCGGTCGTTCTCTGACTACCTCGACCTGATCGAGCGCGACGGTGATGAGTGCCTGATCACGCGGCATGGCCGGGTCGTCGCTCGGCTCGTGCCGCCGAAGCGGGTGACCGGATGCGAGCTGAAGGCATTCCTCGCCGCCACGACCCCCGATGCGGAGTGGTACGACGATGTGCTCGCAGCGCGCCCGACGATGTGGCCTGAGCTGTGACGCTGACGCTGCTCGACACCAGCGCGCTGATCTCGATCGAGCGCAGTACGCACTCGCTCGGCGAGCTGATTCTGGATGACGACGAGCCCGCGCTGTCGGCGATCACGCTCGCGGAGCTCCGCGTCGGTGTCGAGCTCGGCAGCGGTCGCAAGCGAAAGGAACGCGAGACGTGTATCGGCTGGATCGAGCGCAGCCTTCCGATCGTGCCGTACGACAGCGACGTGGCGCTCGTACACGCGAGCCTCATCGCCCATTGCCGGCGCACAGGGACGCAGCGATCGGCCTACGACCTCATGATCGCGGCGACGGGCAGCGCGACAGGACGCACGGTCGTCACCTTCGATCGAACCGGCTTCCT
The DNA here is from genome assembly GCA_044237215.1 of Gaiellales bacterium. Classification (GTDB taxonomy): domain Bacteria; phylum Actinomycetota; class Thermoleophilia; order Gaiellales; family F1-60-MAGs149; genus F1-60-MAGs149. The sequence goes on along the minus strand of JBIIFR010000048.1, from coordinate 4,285 downwards.
CGACCTCCCGAACGTGCGCGTGCGCTAGGAGCGGCCGTACTCGAGCGCGTGGTCGAGCCAGGCGTCGATCAGCGTGCGGGCGTGGGGGAGCATCCGATCGGAGTGCTCGCGCACCCCGTCGAGCAACTGCTCGAGTCCGCCGGTCCCGAGCACGTTCTCCGCCGCCGCCGTATAGGCGGGCACGCGCGACCACTCGTCGGCCAGCACCGCATCAACCTCGAGGTGGAACTGCACGCCGTAGGCGACCTCGCCGAAGCGGAAGCCCTGGTTCGGGTAGAGCGGGCTGGAGAAGAGCGAGACGGCACCGGTCGGCAGATCGAAGGTGTCGCCGTGCCACTGCAGCGTGGTGAAACGCTCCGGCAGGATCGAGGCGACCGGATCGGAGCCACCGTCCTCCGTGCGCAGCACCTCGAGCAGGCCGACCTCGGGAGCAGCCCCGGGGTAGACGCGAGCGCCGAGCGCAGCGGCCAGCAGTTGCACGCCGAGGCAGACGCCGAAGTAGGGCAGGCCGGCACGCACCGCGTCGCCGATTAGCTGCTTCTCGGGCACCAGCCACGGGTAGGTGTCGTCCTCGTAGGCGCCCATCGGGCCCCCCATCGCGATGATCGCGCCGAACTCGCGCCAGTCGGGCAGCGCCTCGCCCTCGTCGACCGCGACCGTGTGCAGGCTATGGCCGCGCGAGCTGAGCACGGTGCCGTACTCGGCGGGTGGTTCACAGGCGATGTGCTGGAGAACGAGGATGTCCATACGGCGATTCTAGTGCGGGTTGGGGCCGACGTTCGTGCGGCGCCGGTCGATTACTCCGACGGCGGGGCTGCGTGGTCCGGCACGCGGCCCGGCCACCACGAGCGGTCGCCGACCCAGACGGCCAGCGCCGGCACCAGCAGGGTGCGCACCACGAAGGTGTCGATCAGCACGCCGAGCGCCACGCCGAAGCCGAGCTGGAAGAGCGCCTCGAGCGGCAGGGTCATCAGCACGAGGAACGTGCCCGCGAGAATCAGGCCGGCGCTTGTGATCACACCGCCGGTCGTCTCGAGCGCCCGGAGGACCGCCGGGCGCATCGGCATGGCGTCGGCCTCCTCGCGAATTCTCGACACGAGAAAGATGTTGTAGTCGACGCCGAGGGCGACCGCGAACAGGAACAGGAATGTCGCGTAGCCCGGATCAACGCCGGGGCTGTCGAAGACGTGCAGGAAGATCAGGTACGACAGACCGAGCGTCGCGAAGTACGAGAGGATCACCGTCGCGATCAGGTACAGCGGCGCGATCACGGCGCGCAGCAGCAGGATCAGGATGATCAGGATCAGCAGCAGAGTGAGTGGGACGATCAGCCGCGCATCGCGGTTGACCGACTGGCCCGTGTCGTAGTCCTGTGCCGTCGGTCCGCCGACCAGGGCGGTGCCACCGGCGGTGGCGGCGGCCGCTTCGACGATGCTGCGGATGCGTGGGATCGATGCGTTCGCCTCGTCCGTGTACGGATCTTGGGTCAGCACGACCTCCAGCAGCTGCGCCTCTCCGTCGATCGCCGTCAGGCTGGGGCGCACGGCGGCTACCTCGGCGCTATCGGCCTGCAGCGCGCCGCTGACAGCGGCCGTGGCCGCCTCGAGCTGGGCCTTCGGCGCATCGACGATCACCTGTGTGGTCGCGAGCTCGCCAGGCGGCAGCGCCTTCGACAGCGCGATCTGGCCCTGGATCGACTCGGGCTTCTCGCGGAAGCCACCGCCGATGCCGAGCCCGCTCGGGTTCGACAGCAGGCCGAGCACGCAGACGAGCAGCACGGCCGTGACGGTGACGATCGTCGCGACGGGCTTGCGCGTCACGTACTCGCCGACGCGGTGGTAGAGCGAGCGGCGCGAACGATCCTCCGAACCGAAGCGTGGGATGGCGGGCCAGAAGGAGCCACGGCCGATGATCGTCAGCAGCGCGGGTAGCAGCGTGAGGCCGGCGATCATCGTGATCGCGACGCCGATGGCCAGCACCGGGCCCTGGTTGCGCGTGCTCGAGAGGTCGGCGACGAGCAGCACCAGCATGGCCGCCACGACCGTGCCGCCGGCCGACAGGATCGCCGGGCCGGAGCGGGCGACCGCATGCTGCATGGCATCGTGGCGGTCCTCACGGACGCGCAACTCCTCGCGGTAGCGGGCGATCAGATAGATGCAATAGTCCGTGCCCGCACCGAACATCAGGATGATCAGGATTCCCGTCGCCTGTCCGTTGATCGGCAGATCGAAGGCCTTGACCACGAAGTACACGAGACCACCGGCGATGGAGTACGCGACGCCGACGACGACGAGCGGGACGAGCGCGATGATCGGTGAGCGGTAGATCAGGAGCAGCAGGACGAGGATCAGGATCGTCGTGCCGATCAGGAGCTTGCCGTCGATGTTGCCGAACACCTCGACCGCATCGACGGTGATGCCGGCCGGACCGGAGACGTAGACATCGAGCCCGGGTGTCGTGTCGGTTTGGGCGATGTCGCGCATGTCCTTGACGATCGGCTCGATCGTGTCGATCACCTGCGCGGTCAGGGGCACGATCATGATCGCCGTCGTGCCGTCCTCGGACAAGAGGCCCTGCTGCGCGGCGGCGGGGCCGAGCGGGGACTGGATTGGCGCGTGGTCCGGGAGGTCGGCGAAGGCGCGCTCATCCGCCGCGATCACCGTTCGATCCGCGTCGTTCAGGCCGGCGGGGTTCTGGTAGACGACCAGCGCCGGGATCGTGCGACCGTTGTCGAAGCGCGATCGCAGCTCGTCGAGCGCCTTCGTGGAGTCGGCTCCCGAGGGCAGGAACGTCGTCGAGTCATTCTGGGTGACCGAGTTCAGCTTGCCCTGGAACGATCCGAGCCCGGCGGCGAGGACGATCCACGCGGCGAGCACGACCCACTTGGAGCGGCGGCCGGTGACGATGCGGGAGAGGGTAGTAATGGTGGTTCCTCGTACGGAGTGTCTCGGAATCATCGCACGCGCGGGTGTCGCCGCCGCGACGTGGGATCATGTCGGTATGGATGTCCTCGTGATCGCCGCGACGCCGGGAGAGCTCGACTGGGTCGGCGGTGCCGAGACGCTCGTGGTCGGCATCGGCCCGGTCGAGGCGGCCGCGTGCACCGCCGCCCACCTCGCGGTGCACCGGCCGGATGCGATCCTGCACGTCGGCATCGCGGGCGCGCGCGCGGCCAGCGGCCTGCCGATCGGCACGATCGTGCTCGGCACCGAGAGCGCCTATAGCGACGTCGACGCCGCCGTACCCGTGGTGCGTACGGCGCTGCCGGATCCGGCGCTGCTCGAGCGGGTCGCCCTGCTGCTGCCTGCCGCGCAGCGCCTGCCGATCGCGACGAGCGCACGGGTCGGGGGCGGCGACCGCGCGGTTGAGGCGATGGAGGGCTTCGGCGTCCTGCGCGCCGCCGCGTTGGCCGGCATCCCCGCCGTGGAGCTGCGCGCCATCTCGAACGTGGTCGAGGAGCAGGATCGCGCCAAGTGGGACTTCGCCGCCGGGCTGCTGGCCATCGCCGCAGCGGGGCGCAGCGTGCTCGCGGGGCTCTAGTCCTTGGTCGTGCTGGTTCCGGAACCGGATCCGGAACTGGATCCGGAATCCGACGACGTTGCGGGTGTGCTCGACGAGGACGTGTCGCCCTTGGACGAATCCTTGGCGTCGGCCGTCTTGGCGTCGCCACCCTCGGCCTTTTCCTTGGTGGCGCGCTTGCCGCCCTTGCCGTAATCCGTGGAGTAGTAGCCGGAGCCCTTGAAGTGGATCGGAGGGGCGAACAGGACCCGCTCAACCTTCTTCCCGCACTCCGGACACTTCTTCAGCGGCGGGTCCGTCATCTTCGCGAAGATCTCGGTCACGTGACCGTCGGCGCAGCGATAATCGTAGGTCGGCACGGCCCGCACTATAGCGCGCAGGCCGAATCGGCTTGGCACTCTCGCGGGTCAAGTGCCAAGGCGACCGCCGGGGCTACCATGCAGGCAGCGTGCGGATCGCCATCGTCACCGACTACTACTACCCGCATCTCGGCGGGATCACTGAACACGTCCACGGGCAGGCCACGGAGCTGACCCGTCGCGGCCACGAGGTAACGATCGTGACGGGCAACGTCATGCGCCCGCCGCCGATCGTCGACGGCGAGATCCGCCCCGAGGCGAACGTGCCGTTCGAGATCGTTCGCGTCGGGCGCGCACTGCCCGGGTACGGCAACGCCTCGCAGACGTACCACGTGGTCGATCCGCTGCTGCGCAGCAAGCTGAAGCGGATCTTCGAGCGGCGCAAGGTCGACGTCGTGCATGTGCAC
>JBIIFR010000047.1:0-7886 GCA_044237215.1 Gaiellales bacterium | reverse complement strand
CCCGGCGCTGACGACGGTCAATCCGGTCGTCGGCGTGCACATGATCGGCGAGAAGTGCGCCGATCTGATCCTCACAGGTCGGTAGGCGGACGGAGGCTGGCAGCGCGGGCCCGGCTCACCTGAGCCGCGGTCACCGCTGCCAGCACGATGACTCCGCCCAGCACCTGCTCGGTGGTCAGCACCTGCCCGAGGGCAACCCACGCGACGGCGCCCGCGAGGATCGGCTCCAACATGGCCGTGACGGAGGCGCCATCGGCCCCGATGCGGTGGACGCCCGCCAGCATCAGCGCGAACGGGACGACCGTCCCGAGCACGACGACGTAGATGCAGTACAGCCAGGCGGGAGCATCGAGCGGGGCAGAGGAGGCCGTTACCGCCAGCGCCGACCAGGGGAATGACCACCACGGCAGGGCGATGGCGAGCACCACGGCCCCGAACGCGAGGCCGATGCCAAGCACCGCGGTGGACGAGCGGCGCCGAGTGAGGCTCTCAGCGTGGAGCACGTAGTAGGCGTAGGCCACGCCGGCCGCGACGCTCCAGAGCAACCCGGCCGTGGACAGGCCGGCCAGCTGGCCGCCGCCGACGCCCAGCACCAGCCCGAGCCCGACGATGGCCACCGGGATCGCCGCCCACGCCAGCCACGGCAGCTGCCGCTTCCAGACGAAGCGCACCCACAGCGCGACCATCAGGGGCGCCGAGTACTCGATGATCAGGGCGATGCCGATGGGCACGCGGTCGATCGCCTCGAAGTACGTCCACTGCACGCAGACCAGGCCGATGCCGCCGAAGGCGAGGTAGGGGAGTATCTCGCGCCGCCCGAGCCTCAGCGCGGGACGCTCTCGCCACACGAGCCAGAGCAGCAGCAGGAGCGCCGAGGCGGTGATCCGGATCTCCGCCAGCCGCGCCGGCTCCATGCCCGCGTCCATGACCACGCGGGACGCAGTGCCGTTGACCCCCCACAGCGTGACCGCGCCGACCACCATCAACGTGCCGGTCAGCATTCGCGAGGCGCGCATCGCCGGTAGCCTACGGGCAGTGCTCGCCGACTCCGCCATCCCGCCGCTCGTGACGGCGCTGATCGCCGGCGCGCTCGCCGCGCGGATGGCCGGTAGCGCCGCTCGCTCGTTCGCACCCTCCAAGCCACTCTGGGCGATTGGGCTCCTGCTGTTCGCCGCTGCGAGCGCAGCCGCCGCCTACGGCACCGCCGACGGCTGGGGCAGCGTCTCCTTCCGCATCTACTACCTGACCGGTGCCTGCCTCTGCGTGGCGGTGCTCGGGGCCGGCAGCGCCTTCCTCGCGCTGCCGCGGGCGGTGGCCCTCGTCGTGTTCGGCATGACGATCACGGCCGTGATCGGTGCCACGGTGACCGTCCTGATCGCGCCGGTGGACAGTGCGGCCTTTGCCGACCTGCAGGGGGTTGCTGCGCCGCCGAACAGCGCGATCGGCGGGCACGCCGCGATCTGGGCGATCGGCATGAACAGCGTCGGCACGCTCCTGCTTGTCGCCGGCGCGCTCGTCTCGCTGGTGCGGCGCATCCGCACCGGGCCCAATGCGGCGATTCTGGCCGGCGTCATCGTGATCGCCCTCGCGGGCACGCTGACGCGCTTCGGTGGTCAGGAGACCCTGTACCTCGGTCAGATGGTCGGGCTGATCGTGCTCGGTGCCGGCATGGAATGGGCAAATCGACGCGGCCATGCGCGAAAGCCCGCGCCGCCGATCATCGCCGCCTAGCTGCTCTGTCGCGGTTGCTGTGCGGCGGGGGATGGGTGGTTGAGCGTCGAAGTGCCGCTCGGGTCTGGATGCGACGAAGGGGTTAGACCCGTTCGTCGCATCAGGTCAGGTGCCCGTTGACAGCTCGTGTGCGTTCGGCGGTCAACGCGACGAACGGGTCTGACCCCTTCGTCGCATCATCATGGAAGCAGGAGGGGCCTCAGCGCGCCCAGCGCTGATCCCGCGGCCACGAGACGCGCTGGCAGAACGTGCTGCCGCCCTCGATGAAGGGCATGAACGCCTTGCGGAACTCCACGGACAGGCCGATCTCCTCGGCCGCCGCGTGCATGTGGTCGGCCCAGGCCTGGCGCTGCTCACCGGTGATCTTGAGCCCATGGTGGACGCCGCGCATGACCTCGAAGCCGCCGCGCTGCTCCGTGTGCAGCGGCGGGCCGCCGAGCAGTTCGGCCAGCCACAGCGTGAGGCGCTCGGCGTGCTCCTCGCCCGGGTCCCGGAACAGCGGAAGCAGCAGGGGATCGGCGAAGACGCGCTCGTAAAAGCGCGTGGTGAGACGCTCGAGGGCGGGCAGCCCGCCGGCGAGTGCATAGAGGCTTCGATCCGCAGGATCGGGACGGTCAGATTCGAACTGACGACCCCGCGCTCCCAAAGCGCGTGCGCTACCAGGCTGCGCCACGTCCCGCTGCGGATCGGTGCCGCTCGTGGGGGCTAGGCCCCCGGTACGGCCCGAAGGCCTTGGATCTCGCGGATCGCCGCCAGCTCGCGCAGCGCCTCGACCTCGATCTGCCGGATGCGCTCGCGCGTCAGCCCAAACTCGCGGCCGATCTCGTCGAGCGTGCGCGGATCCAGTCCGTCGAGCCCGTAGCGCAGCTCGAGCACACGGCGATGACGCTCCGGCAGGGCGTTGAGCCCCTCCTGCAGCGCCTCGTGGCGCAGCTGGTCGGAGACGGCATCCATCGGATCGATGGCCTCGCTGTCGGCCAGGAAGTCGGAGAACGAGGACTCGCCCTCGTCGCCCACCGGCTCCTCGAGGGAGATGGGGGAACGGGCGGCCTTGCGCACGTCCAGCACCTGATACAGCGGAAGCTTGGCCTCCTCGGCGATCTCCTCGTTGGAGGGCTCGCGACCGAGGCGCAGCATCAGCGTGCGCTCGGCACGGTTGATCTTCTGGAGGCGCTCCACGACGTGCACGGGCAGGCGGATCGTGCGGCTCTTGTCGGCGAGCGCACGCGCCACGGCCTGCCGAATCCACCAGGTGGCGTACGTCGAGAACTTCAGGTCGCGGCGCCAGTCGAACTTCTCGACGGCGCGGATCAGACCGAGGATGCCCTCTTGGATCAGGTCCAGGAAGCCGAGGCCTTGGCCGCGATAGTTCTTGGCGATCGACACGACGAGGCGCAGGTTGGACTCGACCATCTGCTGCTTGGCCTGCATGTCACCCTTCTCGACGCGCTTGGCGAGACGGATCTCGTCGGCCTTCGTCAGCAGGGGATAGCGGCCGACCTCGTGGAGGAACAGCTGCAGGGAATCCGTGGTGCCCTCGTAGGCGAGCCGGCGCTCGAGCGCGGTGGGCTCGGCGGGACGGTCGTTGTCCTCGATGATCTCGATGCCCTCGGCCTCGATCATGCCCTTGACGGCGTCCATCGCATCGGGCTCGAGCTCGTGCTCGGCCAGCGCCTCGACGATCTCGCCGAAGGCCAGTGTGCCGCGCTCGTTCCCCACCTCGATCAGGCGCTGGTACTCGGGAAGCTCCTGGACCTCTTGCGGCTGCTCGACGATCATGCGGTTCCCTTTCGGCTGGTTCGGCGCGACGCGCCAGTAGACTCCTGCAAGCGCACTGGCGCTCCTGACCTAACGTACGACGGAGGCACCCTATTCCCCTGCAGGCCACATCGCTCTCGCTCGGGCCCTACGGGACGAACTGCTACATCGTTCACCCCGACGATTCGGCCGACTGCGTCGTGATCGATCCCGGCGAAGAGCCGGAGCGCGTCACCGCAGCGCTCGCCGAATTGGCTCTGCGCTGCGTAGCCGTGCTCGTGACCCACGGGCACCTCGATCACATCGGCGCGGTCGGCGCCGTCGCCGGGGAGGCGACGTGCCCAGTCTATACCAGCGCCGGAGACCGGGAGGTGGTCGCGCACATCAACGATCACCTCTGGCCCGGCTTCGGCCCGTACGTCGAGCACGAGCCCGAGGGTACGCTCACGCCCGGTGCCCAGCTGGAGCTCGCCGGGATGGCGATTGACGTCCTCGCGACACCCGGGCACTACCCCCATTCAGTGGCGTTGGTGCTGACCGGCCCGGACGACTCCCAACTGCTGGCCGCGGGTGATGTGCTGTTCGCCGGCTCGGTTGGTCGCACCGATCTGCCCGGCGGCGACTGGGACGTGCTCGAGCAGTCGATCGCGCTGCTCGTGCGCGAGGTCGATCACGATACGCCCGTGCTGCCTGGCCACGGACCCGTCACGACGCTGCGCCACGAGCTGGCCACCAACCCCTTCCTCTCCGGACTGCGCGGATGAGCGACGAGTTCAACGCGCCCCGCGGCACGCTCGACTGGCTGCCGGCCCGCCAGGCCGCTCGCCACGCGATGATCGAGCGCTTCCGTGCCCTCTGCGAGGGCGCGGGCTATCGCGAGGCCGCGACGCCGGTCTTCGAGGAGAAGGCGCTGTTCTCCCGCACGGCCGGCGAGAGCTCGGAGGTCGTGGGCAAGGAGATGTACCTGTTCGAGGATCAGGGCGAGCGCATGCTGGCCCTGCGTCCCGAGTTCACCGCCTCCCTGATGCGGCTCTACCTCGGCCACGGTCTGTCGCGCGAGGCCCAGCCCGTCCGGCTCTGGTGCGCTGGCTCGTGTTACCGCTACGCCGCCGTGCAGCGCGGGCGCTACCGGGAGTTCACCCAGGTCGACGCGGAGGCGATCGGGTCGGACGATCCGGCCGTGGACGCGGAGCTGATCGCCCTCCAGTTGCGCTGGTACGCCGCCCTGGGCCTGGACGGAATTGAGCTGCGTATCAACACGATCGGCGACCGCGGCGACCGCGAGCCGTATCTGGCCCTGCTGCGCGCCTACCTCGACGCGCACCTCGACGAGGTCGACGACGAGATCCGCCGCCAACGCGATCTCAACCCGCTGCGCGCGTTCGACACCAAGGACCCCGCCTCACAGCACGTGATGGCCGGCGCCCCGAAGATCGCTGATCACGTCAGTCCGGCCGCGCAGGAGCACTTCGCCGCCGTCCGCGCCTTCCTCGACGCGCGCGGTATCGCCTACGCGGTCGATCCGACGCTCGTGCGCGGCCTCGACTACTACTGCCGCACAACGTGGGAGGTCGCCTGGCCCGAGCTGGGCGCGCAGTCCGGCATCGGTGGCGGCGGCCGCTATGACGGCCTCGCCGAGTCGATCGGTGGTCCCGCCACGCCCGGCGTCGGCTTCGCCTCCGGTGTCGAGCGGGTGCTGCTGGCCCTCGAGGAGCAGGAACGACTACCGGCCAGCGCCCCTGCGACGGACGCCTTCTTCGCCATCTTCGCCGTTGCAGCCCGCCCCGAGCTCCACGCCCTGCTTGACCGCGCGCGCGACGCCGGCGTCGCCTGCGAGGCCGATCTCGCCGGTCGCGGCGTCAAGGGCCAGATGAAGCAGGCCGATCGGATCGGTGCCGCACGAACCGTCGTCTGCGGCGACGATGAGTGGGCGCGCCGAGTCTGCCTCGTGCGCGACATGGCCAGCGGCGAACAGGTGGAAGTTCCGCTCGACGAACTGGTCGAGCATCTCGTGAAGGCGAAGGGGTAGGACGTGACGTACAGGACCAGGCACTGCGGGGAATTCACCGCCGAGCAGCTCGGCGAGGAGGTCCACGCCTCCGGCTGGACGGCCCGCCTGCGCGACCACGGGGGCCTCGTCTTCATCGACCTGCGCGACCGCAGCGGCATCGTCCAGCTCGTGATCGATCCCGAGCACGCGCCCGCGGCGATCGCCGTGGCGCAGTCGATCCGCGTCGAGAGCGTCATCCACGTCCGCGGCCGCGTCGTGGCACGCAGCGCCGGCACCGTCAATCCGAACCTGCCGACTGGCGCCATCGAGATCCTCGTCGACGAGCTCGACGAGCTCGCGCCCAGCGATCCGCTGCCGTTCCAGCTTGACGACGAGAATGTCGACGAGGCGCTGCGCATCCGCCATCGCGCGCTCGACCTGCGCCGCGACGAGATGCAGCGCAACCTCCGGATGCGCTCCCAGGTGACGCGGATCATCCGCGACCACCTCGAGGCGCGGGGCTTCCTCGAGCTCGAGACGCCGATCCTGACGAAGTCCACCCCGGAGGGCGCCCGCGACTTCGTCGTGCCGGCCCGCCTGCACCCCGGCAGCGTCTACGCGCTGCCGCAGTCGCCCCAGCTGTTCAAGCAGCTGTACATGATGGCCGGGCTCGAGCGCTACTACCAGATCGCCCGCTGCTTCCGTGATGAGGCCCAGCGCGCCGACCGGCAGCTCGAGTTCACCCAGCTCGACCTGGAGATGTCCTTCGTCGAGCGCGACGAGATCCTCGATCTCGCCGAGGACCTGTACTGCCGCATCTGGAAGGAGGTCCTCGACGTCGACCTGCCGCGCCCCTTCCCGAAGTTGGCGCACGCCGAGGCCATGCTGCGCTTCGGCTCGGACAAGCCCGACCTCCGGTACGGGCTCGAGATCGCCGACGTCTCCGCGCTGGTGGGCGACTCCGGCTTCAGCGTCTTCAAGGGCGCGGTCGAGAGCGGCGGCTGCGTCCGCGCGCTGGCCTGCCCCGGTGCCGCCGGCCTCAGCCGCAAGGACCTGGACGAGCTCGCCGAGTTCGCCAAGGAGTGGGGCGGCAAAGGCCTCGCCTACCTGCTGATCGAGGAGTCCGGCGAGGTGCGCTCGCCGATCGCCAAGTTCCTGTCCGCGGCTGAGCTCGACGGGATCCGTGCCGCAACCGGTGCCGGCCCCGGCGACGCGATCTTCCTCGCCGCCGATACCCAACCGGTGGTCGTCCGCGTGCTCGGCGCGCTGCGCCCGCACCTGGCCGAGCGCTTCGAGTTGGCCGCGCCCGACGCCTGGTCCATGCTCTTCGTCGTCGACTTCCCGCTGTTCGGCTGGAACGAGGACGAGGGCCGCTGGGTCGCCGAGCATCACATGTTCACCGCACCGCGCGCCGAGGACGAGGAGCGACTCGAGAGCGATCCCGGTTCCGTGCTGTCGGAGGCCTATGACATGGTCATCAACGGCAGCGAGATCGCCTCGGGCTCCATCCGTATCAACCGTCCCGACCTCCAGGAGCGGATCTTCCGCACGGTCGGCTTCTCCGACGCGGAGGCCGAGGAGCGCTTCGGGTTCCTCCTGCGCGCCCTCCACTACGGTGCCCCGCCGCACGGGGGCATCGCCCCCGGCATCGATCGCACCGTGATGCTGCTGGCCGGCACCGACTCGATCCGCGACGTGATCGCGTTCCCGAAGATCAGCGGTGGCTTCGACCCTCTGACGGACGCGCCCTCGCCGGCCACGGATGAGCAGTGGCGCGACCTGGGACTGCCGATTCCCCCCAAGCCCGAGCCGAAGGCCGGAGACACGGAGGGACAGGCATGAGCCGGCCCGACGGACGAGCACACGACGAGCCGCGCCCGATCGTGATCACCCCGGGCTTCCTGCAGTCGGCGCCGTCGGCGCTGATCGAGCTCGGGCAGACGCGCGTGCTCTGCACCGCGATCATCGAGGAGAGCGTGCCGCCATGGATGCGCGGCCAGGGCCGCGGCTGGCTGACCGCCGAGTACGGGATGCTCCCGGCCTCGACCGGCCAGCGCAAGCAGCGCGACGCGACGAAGGGCCGGCTCGATGGTCGCACCGTCGAGATCCAACGGCTGATCGGGCGCTCGCTGCGCGCCGTCGTCGACCTCAAGCAGCTGGGGGAGAACACGCTGTGGATCGACTGCGACGTGTTGGAGGCCGATGGCGGCACCCGCTGCGCGTCGATCACCGGCGCCTACGTTGCCGCGCACCTCGCCCTCGCCCGGATCGGCCGCACGGCTGCGCTGCGCGACTCCATCGCCGCGATCAGCGTCGGCATCGTCGACGGCCAACCGGTGCTCGATCTGCCCTACGTCGAGGACTCCCGCGCCGACGTGGACATGAACGTCGTGATGACGGGGGCGGA
>JBIIFR010000046.1:0-7929 GCA_044237215.1 Gaiellales bacterium | reverse complement strand
CCGCGCGGCGTTCTCGGCGATGTTTCCCACAGCCCGCGTCAGCTGGCCGTCTGCCGGCGTCCCGCGGAGCGACGGATCGGCGTCGACGACGACTGTGCAGCCCTCCCGGGTGCGTAACCGCTCCGCGACGTCGTCGAGCACGTCGACGAGCGAATGGGGCGCGCACTCCGGTGACGTTGCGGCGCGCTCCGCGCAGAGGGTGAGCAGGTCATCGACGATTCCCCCAAGCCGACCGCACTCGCGGTCGATGGCTGCGCAGGCGCGCTCGCGGACCGGCGGCGGGCAGTCGCGTCGCAGCCGCTCCGCGGCAAGTCCGATGCCGGTCAGTGGACCGCGCAGGTCGTGCACGACCATGCCGACGGTCTCGATCCTGCGGCGCGCCTCACGCCCGCGCTCGCGTCGCCGGCCCAGTCCAGCCCAGAGCATCCAGCCCACGACCGTTAGCGCGCCAGCCGCCGTCACGAGGGCCATCCGCACGCGCAGCGCGGCCGCCAATCCGCCGTCAGCACTGGGTTGCACCCACAGGACCCGACCATCCGCGGTCGCCGCGACGCCAACACCTGCCGGCGGCGGCGTGCCCGCAGACGCCGCCACGACCCCTGGGGGCAGCGACCGGCCCTGATCGCCGAGCGCCGCTGCCAACGCGGCTTCCCGCGCCGCACCGGCGGCGGCCGACCGTTGCGCGGCGGCGACCGTCGGCTCGATCACGAGAAACTGCACGGCGACGACGAGCGTCGCGAGCGCCGCGACGACCGCAGCGATCGCCCGCAGGTGAACGCGGGTCATTGGATGACCGTCCGCAGCGAATACCCAACGCTCCAGTTGTTGATCACCCAGGGTTCATCGGAGACGGCCATCAGGCGCCGTCGCAGACGGGAGGCATGCGAGTCGAGCGTGCGCGTGCCGGCGTTGCGGTAGCCCCAGATCCGCTCCATCAGATCCTCCTTCATGTGGACCTTCTGCGGATCACGCGCCAGCACCGCGAGCAGCTCGTACTCCTTGCTCGGCAGGCGCAGCAGCACGCCTCCGAGCGTCGCCGAGCGGGCGGCGAGGTCGAGCGTCAGCGGCCCGACGGTCAGCACGGTGCCGACGCGCCCACGGATGCGCGCCTCCAGCGCCGAGGTCCGCAGCAGAAGCTCGGGGTAGCTGAAGGGCTTCACGACATAGTCGTCGACGCCGCGTTCGAAGGCGCGGACACGATCCTGTTCGGTGCCGCGACCGCTGACCATGATCACCCCGATATCCGGGGCGCCCGCCTCGCCGCCGCGGATCATCCGCGCCACGTCGAGGCCGGAGCCGTCGGGCAGCGAGACGTCGACGAGCGCGATCTCGACCGTGCCGCGCCGGAGTGCGGCCACCGCGTCGGAGGCGCAAGCCGCCGTCGTGACGGCGTGGCCGTCCGCTCGCAGGTTGTCGATCAGGAACTCCGAGACGGTCTCGTCATCCTCGACGATCAGGAGATGTGCGCACATGGTGTGCTCCTTTCGTTGGCTGTTCGGTCCACGCCGGCGGATCCGGCGGGGGCGGGCAACCTAGGCAGGTCGCCGGCCGCTCCGCAATGGCCCGCGGCCGAGGTGTGAGCGGACTCGCCGGCGCTGTGCACGACCTGTGGAGATTCCGCGTGAATGTGTCCCCCCTGCTTGCGCAGCCGGAGCCGCCGGCCGGGGACGAGGCCCCGTACCTGCGCGGTGCCCGCCGCCAGCTCCAGCTGGAGGCGCCCGCGGCGGTGCCAGCAGAGCCGCCCCGGGGGCACGGCCGGTGCGACGTGCACCACGCGCAGGTCGCGGTCGAGAAACACGACGTCGATGGGGAAGCGCATGCCGATCGTGTGGACGCAGCGCAGCGGGTCGGCCAGCAGCAGCCCGGCGCCGGGTGCGAGCCGGTGACGCCCCAGCAGGCCGCGCGCCGACCGGGGGCTGAGCGTGCCCACCACCTCGACCGGCCCGAGCAGGGCCTCGCCGGTTGCCGCATCGATGATCTCGACCATGCCGCGAGCGTGCCGCCGACGCGGGTCCGCCGCACCACCCGGCGCAGCGCGGTTCGTGTCCGCACGCGCGCGCGGCCGCACCGGGAGCGCTGCGGACCCGGCCCGCTGCGCTCCCTCCGCTACGCTCCGCGCATGCTCAGCGAGGACTTCCACTCCGGCGACGACGTGACGCTCGGCTTCCTCGGCCGGACCTACGGGTTCGCCCGCAGCGACTTCGAGCAGCGCGTGCTGCGTGCCGCCGTCGAGCTAGAACTCGTCCGGCGTCCGCTCAGCCGTGCCGAGCGCGACGATCTCGTCGCAGCGGCAATCAACGGCCGCCTAGACGCTCCGCGTAGCGAGGCCGGCGAGCGCCTCGCCGAGCTGCAGACGCGCGGCGGCGAGGATCCGGTCTACTGGCTCCGCAAGCTGGTGTTCCGCTCCGCCTGGCTCGACCACCGCATCAAGGAGGGCGCGATCGACATCGCGTACGACGACGCCGCCGGCGCCTTCCGCATCGAGCCCGGCCGCTACCCGCTGCCTGGCTCGGGCCATCCCTCGTTCGCCGTCACGGAGGCCGCCGCGTGAGCGAGCACGACGAAAGCACCGACTTCAGCGACGTCACGGCCGAGATCGAGGAGGTCAAGGAGATCGCCGCCGACCTGCGCAGCGTCCTCCCCACCCGCATCGAGGCCGCCGTTCAGCGTGCGCTCGATGCCCACGAGGGCACCGGCCCCGACGCCCGCGTCGCCGAGCTCCACGCGCTCGCAGTCGACACCGCGCAGCGCACCCGCGCCCTCGCTGCCGACGTCCGCGCCGACCGTCTCTCGCGCATTGAAGACCTCGAGATCGTCGTGGATCTGCTCGCCGAAGGCCTCGGCGCGGTGCGCGGCGATGTCGCGCGGCTCGAGGCGCGCTCCGTGCGCATCGAGAAGGAACTCGAGCGCGTCACGTGGGCGCTCGACCGTGTCGGCACGCAGCTTGAGCGGCTGGCCGACGAACCACCCGTCGCGTAGGCATTTCGCGGCCGGGCTGACCGGCGAAACGACTAGCGCTTGAAGCCGATCCAGCCATCAGGGCCAGGCTCGGCAACCGGCTGATCCCGGCGCTTGGCCAGCGTGTACGTCACCTTGTCGGCGAAGTAGAGCAGCGGCAGCATCGCCGCGGTCAGAATCACCGCCTGCAGGATATCCTCGTTGATCGTGCGCTCGCCCCCCGACAGGAGGAAGCGGGAGATCAAGAACCACATCAGGCCGAAGATCGGCGCCCGGGTCAGCGAGCGGCGCAGCGTCGGATACGGCACGGGCCGGCGGGCGCGCGCGGCCGTGGAACGACCCTTGCCCTTCGACGAGCGCTTGCCCTTCGTGGGAGCATCGGCGGGCTGCGACGCCTTGATCTCGCGCTGGGGGGACTCGGGACGCTCAACGCCGTGGCGGCGATACCGCTCCTCGCGCTCGCGTTGCTTCTTCTTGGCCATGGCGGCAGCATAGACAGGCGGGGCCGTTCGCTTCCGCTCGGGCGCCCGGTACACTCCCCGATATGGCGACGATGGAGCAGCAGCGGATCAGCTGGGGCGAGCTGCGCGAGCGCGCGCACGCCCTTCGACTGAAGTCTCTCAAGGCCGGCGAGGCGGGCCTCAGCGTCCGCGTCAGCGACCTCCTGGAGACGCTGCCGCTCCCCTACGATCCCGAGCCGCTGCCCGACGACGCCACGCAGGAGGAGATCCTCGAGGCCGAGCGCGAGCCGCTCGACTTCGCCGAGGACGTCCTCAAGCGCCACGGCGTGCGCACCCGTCCGGCGCCTGGCGACGTTGGCGAGGGCGGCGTCGTCGTCCTGCGCCCGTCCAACCGCTACGCCATCCAGGGTGCCGCTGGCATCGGCCTACTCGCGTTGCTTGCCGGCGGCGTCCTCAGCAAGATCGCCTTCATCGGCTTCCTGCCGTTTGTCGTCGTCGGCGTGTGGATCGCCTGGCGCCAGATGCACCGCCTCGACCGCTGGGTACCGCGCGTCGTCCCGCGCGGGCGCATTCTCGGCGCCCTGCTGATGATCGTGCTGCTCGGCATCTCCGCGCTCGTCGTCGTTCAGCCCGCTCGCGACTGGGCGCGTCAACGCGGCGACGTCCGTAACGCCGTCGCGCTCTCCGTTCAGGCCGAGGCGCAGCTCGCCGCCGGCGACATCGGTGGCGCCCGCGCCTCCGTCGATGGCGCCCTCCAGGCGGCGCCCGACCTCGGCCAGGTGATCGCCACGTCGCAGAAGGTGATGGTCGCCCAGATCAACGCGAACACCGCAGCGCAGTTGCAGGCCCAGGCCGTCACCCAGAGCGCCTACGACCGCGGACTGGCCGCCTACGCCGATCGGCGCTGGCCGGAGGCAATCGCCCAGTTGGCCGCTGCTGGCGCCTACGCGGACGCACCCACGCAACTCGCCGAGGTGCGCCAGGCCGCCGCCGAGGCGTCGCTCCGCAGTGCGCGTACCGCCCTTGCAGCCGGCGAGGCCGCACTGGCCTTCGACCTCTACAGCCAGGCGATCACGTTCGATCCGACCGCAGCCGACCGGGCCCTCGTGGCCCGCATCGGCAAGGCGCTGCGCGCCGGCTCGTAGCCGCGCCGCGCCGACCGGGCTACGCTTGAGCCCCGCGTGGACCTCGACGTCATCTTCCTCGGCACCGCCGGCTCGGTGCCCTCTGCGACTCGCCAGACCGCCGCGACCCTAATCCGCCGCGGCGGCGAGCGCATCCTCGTGGACTGCGGCGAGGGAACGCAGCGCCGGCTGCTGCAGAGCGTTGCCGGTCTCGCCGACATCGACGTGATCCTGATCACGCACGGCCACGCCGACCACATCCTCGGCCTACCGGGCCTGCTGCGCACGTTCGCGCTGCGCGAGCGCACAGCACCGCTCGCGCTGTACGGCCCGGAGGGCATCGCGAAGGTCCTCCGCGACCTCGACTCCGTGATCGGCAAGCTGCCGTACCCCTTCGCCGTCGTCGAGGTCGAGCCAGGCGGCGAGATCGCGAGTGCCGACTACCGGCTCGAGGCGATCGGTACGCGCCACCGCGTCAAGAGCGTCGGCTGGGCGCTGATCGAAGACGACCGCCTCGGCCGCTTCGACGTCGACCAGGCGCGTGCCCTCGGCGTGCCGAACGGCCCGCTCTACGGCCAGCTGCAGCGCGGCGAGGCTGTCACGCTCGAGAACGGGACGGTGATCGACCCCGCAGGCCTCGTCGGCGAGACGCGCCAGGGCCGGACGCTGGTCTTCAGCGGCGACACCCGCCCGTGCGACGCGATCATGGCCCGGGCCGTCGACTGCGACCTGCTCGTCCACGAGGCGACGTTCCTGGACGAGGACCTCGATCGCGCCCGCGACACGCACCACTCCACCGCCCGCGAGGCAGCCGAGCTGGCCGTCGAGGCGCGCGCCCGCATGCTGGCCCTGACGCACGTCTCCATGCGCTCGTCGCCGAAGCAGATCAAGGAGGAGGCGCAGGCCATCCACGACAACGTCGTTGTTCCGCGCGACCTCGACCTGATCGAGCTCCCGTTCCGTGAGCGCGGCGAGGCCGTGCTCATCAAGAACGGCGGCCGATCAGATGGCAACTGACGGGACAACGAGACCTGGCCTCTCTGGCCAGTCTGGTTAGATGACGGCATGCGGCGCCTGACCTGGACACCCAACCTGATGGAGGCCGAGATGATCGCCGGGCTGCTCGACGGCGAGGGCATCGCGGTGTTGATCAAGCGGCCGATCGGCATGGATGTGCCCGGGTTCCTCGCGATGGGGCCACGTGAGCTGTTCGTCGACGACGCGCAGTACGATGCAGCGGCGGAGCTGGTCGAAGCGCATTTCGGGTTGAACTAGACCCCCGGGAAGAAGCAGGCAGAGCGCAGCGTTCTTTGGATAAGGCGCCCCCGCCTTCAGCATGGCCCACGATCCACTCGAACTCACCTCCGGCACCGAAGCGCGCAAGGCGTTCTGGCCCACCCTGCGACGCGGCGTCGGCCTTGTGCGGGACCACCGGCTCGTGCTCGGCATCTCGATCGTGCTCGCGATCGCCGGCCAGATCTTCACGATCGCGATCCCCTGGGCAACCGGACGCGTCGTCGATGAGGCGATGAAGCCGAAGGACACGGATCAGCTGCGCTACCTGATCATCCTGATCCTCGTTCTCGCGATCGGGCGCTTCTTCATCATGTACCTGCGCCGGATCATCTCCGGAACGATGGCGGTCAACATCGAGCGCGACCTGCGCAACCTCGTCTACCACCACCTGCTGTCGTTGTCGTTCCCGTTCTTCGATCGCAACCAGACCGGCCAGATCATGAACCGCGCGACCGTCGACCTGACGACGCTGCGACTCTACCTCGGCTACGGCATTCTGTTCTTCACGCAGCACACGATCAGCATCGTCGCGGTGATGGCGGTGCTGTTCTGGATGAACGCGCTCGTGGCGCTGCTCGTGCTGGTGATCGTGCCGCCCCTGATTATCCTGGCCGTCGTCTACGCGCGCCGCTCGCAGCCGATCGTGACGGAGGCCCAGCAGGCGCTCGGTCAGGTCACGACGCAGGCCGAGGAGAGCGTCGTCGGCATTCGCGTGATCAAGGCCTTCGGCCAGGAACAGCAGGAGGTCGAGCGCTTCCGCGAGCGCGCCGACAGCGTCTTCTCCTACAACGTCGAGGCCACGCGACTGCGCGCCAAGTACATCCCGGTGATGGACTTCCTGCCCACCATCTCGCTGGCGCTGCTGATCGCGATCGGCGGCTACGCGGTCATCAACGATCGGATGAGCCTCGGCGACTTCGTCACCTACAGCCTGCTCGTCGGGCTGATCGTGATGCCGTTGCGCATGATCGGCGGCTGGATCGGCGACACGCAGCGCTTCGTCGTCTCGAGCCAGCGTGTCTTCCAGATCCTCGACATGCGGCCCAGCATCGAAGACCTCCCGGACGCGCAGCCGCTGCCGGCCGGCGGCGGCGAGATTCGCTTCGAGGGCGTCACCTTCGGCTACCGCCCCGAGCGCCCGATCATCCGCGACATCGAGTTGACCATCGAGCCGGGCTCGACGGTCGCGATCATCGGTCGCACGGGCTCGGGCAAGACCACCCTGACGCAGCTCGTGCCGCGCTTCTACGACGCCTCCGCCGGACGCGTGCTGGTTGAGGGCGTCGATGTCCGACAGCTGCGGCTCGACGAGCTGCGCGGCGCGATCGGCACCGTCGCCGAGGACACCTACCTGTTCAGCGCGTCGATCCACGACA
Source organism: Gaiellales bacterium (assembly GCA_044237215.1). Lineage (GTDB taxonomy): Bacteria > Actinomycetota > Thermoleophilia > Gaiellales > F1-60-MAGs149 > F1-60-MAGs149. The sequence continues at coordinate 714 of JBIIFR010000046.1, read as the reverse complement.
ACATCGCCTTCGGCCGACCCGAGGCGACCGACGCCGAGGTGCGCCTCGCGGCGGAGCGCGCCCAAGCGGCTGGCTTCATCGAGGAGCTGCCGGACGGCTACGGGACGATGGTCGGTGAGCGCGGCCTGACCCTCTCCGGTGGCCAGCGCCAGCGCATCGCGATCGCCCGCGCCCTGCTGCTCGATCCGCGCATCCTGATCCTCGACGACGCAACCGCCTCTGTCGATGCGTCGACGGAGAGCCGCATCCGCGACGCGCTCGAGGAGGTCATGCAGGGCCGGACGACGCTGATCATCGCGCACCGCCTCTCCACGATCGCGCTGGCCGATCGCATCGTCGTGCTCGACGAGGGGCGCATCGTGGCCGACGGCAGCCATGACGAGCTGATCGGCACGAACGACGTCTACCGCGAGATCCACGACCACGGCCTCGTCGATCGGCGCTTCGTGAACGCCGATGGCGACCACGTGATCATCCCGGTCGCGCACGAGGAGGGCGTCACGTGAGCCGCGGCTGGGGACCGGCCGGCGGCGAGGTGGCCTCCGGTAAGGGCATGCGCAAGCAGGGCCTCCAGCGCATCCGCCGACTGGGCCGGTACGCCGGTCCGTACCGCGCGCGGCTGATCCTCGCGATCGTGGCGATGTTCGGCGTGCTCGCCTGCACACTGGCGCTGCCGCTCCTGATGAAGACCGCGATCGACTCCGCGATCCTCCC
>JBIIFR010000066.1:0-6736 GCA_044237215.1 Gaiellales bacterium | reverse complement strand
CATGGGTGAGACGGACGACGAGGTGATCGAGACGCTGCGCGACCTGCGCGCCTACGACGTCGACGTCGTCACGATCGGCCAGTACCTGCAGCCGAGCGAGCGGCACCTGCCGCTCGACCGCTGGGTGCCGCTCGAGTCCTTCCGGCGCTTCCGCGAGGCGGGCATGGAACTCGGCTTCGGCAGCGTCTTCGCCGGTCCGCTGGTGCGCTCGAGCTATCGCGCCGAGGAGCAGCGCCTCGCGGCCGAGGGCGGCAGCCGCGTCGTGGCCTACTGACGTCGCGGCGTCTGCTGCTTCCCGTCCTGCTCGGCCTCGTTCAGGTCGTCCCGGGCGCGAAGTCCGTCTGCGGTTCCAGCAGCTAACGCTGCTGCGGCACTGAGCGGGCGGCGCGGGGCAGCTGCAGCGGGGGCTGCCGACGTCGAGAACGGGCTAGCCGGAGATGAGGCCGGTGGCCTCGGGCCGTACTGCGTGCACGACGGCCGTCGGGACGACCTCGCGCACCGCGGCGGCGACGTGCTCGATCGACTCGACGCTGCACCAGACGAGCACCGAGGGGCCTGCGCCCGACAGCGTCACGCCCAGCGCGCCGAGCTCCGCGGCGCGGCTGCGCAGTGCGGAGAAGGTGGGCATGAGCGGCGCACGCGCATCCTCGTGCAGGCGGTCGGTCAGGGCGACGGCGATGTCCCCGAGGACACCAGTGTGGAGCGCGTGCACGAGCAGCGCACTGTGCTGGACGTTCCAGACGGCGCTGCCACGCGTGACCTCGGGGGTGAGGGCGGCGCGGGCATCCCGCGTAGCCACACGCTCATCGGCGACGGCCACGACCAGGCCAAGGTTGGTTGGCGGGTCGATGCGGCGGGCGATGGCGGGATCGCCGGCGGCGATGGTGATGCCGCCGAGCACGCTCGCGGCGACGTTGTCGGGATGGCCCTCGATCGCAGACGCGCGCAGGATCAGGCTGGCCGGGTCGAGCGCGCGGCCGCGCAGCACGTCGGCCGCCGCCAGGGCCGCGACGATCGCGGCCGCAGAGGAGCCGCAGCCCGCGCCGAGCGGGATCTCGTTGCGGATCTCGACTGCGAGATCGTCGCCGCGCTCGTCGAGCTCGTGCAGCAGCGTGGCGACGACGAGGTTCGAGGCGTCGGCCGGCAGCGCATCGGCACCGTCGCCGTGGACGCGCACCGCGAGCGGGCCCGGGCGGCGCTCGGCCTCCACGCGCAGGCGGAACGGCAGGGCGATCGCCAGGCAGTCATAGCCCGGCCCGAGATTCGCGGACGAGCCGGGAACGTCAACGGATGCGCGAGACTCGGCCACCGCGGGGAGCCTAGAGGATCGGCACGCGGCGCCTTGCTGTTCCTCGGCGACGGCAGTTGCGGCCGAGGGCTTCACTTTCGGGTTGACGGGCACTAGGATCGCCAGCAAGGGCCCTCGCACCGCCTGGGCCGGGAGGAGGAGACGACGATGGGCCAGTCCATCACCGTGACCGTCAACGGCACGGTCCACACCGCCGAGGTTGAGCCTCGGATGCTGCTCGTGCACTTCCTGCGGGAGCAGCTGAACCTGACGGGCACGCACATCGGCTGCGACACCTCGACGTGTGGCTGCTGCACCGTGCACGTGGACGGCGAGACCGCCCTCGCCTGCTCGCTGCTCGCCGTGCAGTGCAACGGGAGCGAGGTGCGCACCGTCGAGGACCTGCAGGGCGAGGATGGCACGCTGCACCCGATCCAGCAGGCCTTCCACGAGAACCACGGCCTTCAGTGCGGCTTCTGCACGCCCGGGATGATGATGGCCGCGCTCGGCGTTATCGAGCAGCAGCCCGATGCGTCGGACGACGAGATCCGTGAGGCGCTCGAGGGCAACCTCTGCCGGTGCACCGGCTACCAGAACATCGTCGCGAGCGTCCGCGCTGCGGCCGACCAGATGGCGAGGAGCTGATCATGGCCGTCGACTACACGACCCAGACCACGGGTGGCATTGGCGATGCGGTGCTGCGCAAGGAGGACCGCAAATTCGTCACCGGCGAAGGCCGCTACGTGGATGACCTGAAGCTGCCCGGCATGCTGCACGCCGTGTTCGTGCGCTCACCGTTCGGCCACGCGCGCATCATGTCGATCGATGCCAGCGCCGCGCTCGCTCTGCCGGGCGTCCACGCCGTGCTCACGCATGCGACGCTCCCCGTCGAGACCGGTGTGCTCAGCGCATCGAACCCGGGCGGCGACGTGCGCCAGCCCGAACAGGCCATCCTCGCCAAGGAGTTCGCCCGCTACGTCGGCGAGCCCGTCGCGATGGTGATCGCCGACGATCGCTTCATCGCCCGGGACGGCGCCGACCTCGTGCACGTCGACTACGACCCCCTCCCGGTCGTGGTCAATGCCGAGCAGGCGCTCGAGCCCGGTGCGCCGCTCGTGCACGCCGAGTACGACAGCAACCTCTGCAAGGTGCTCGAGCACACGACCGACGGTTTCGACGCCGCGATGGCGAAGGCCGCGCGGGTGGTCAAGCTGCGCGTCGACAACCAGCGCCTGACGCCGTCGGCCATGGAGACTCGAGGGTGCATCGGTGACTGGCAGGAGGCGACGGGCGAGGTCACGCTCCACACCTCGACGCAGGTCGCGCACTTCGTTCGCACCTTCGTCAGCATCGTCTGTGGCACATCCGAGGCCAAGGTCCGCGTCGTCACCCCCGACGTCGGGGGTGGCTTCGGTGCCAAGCTCAACACCTATCGCGAGGAGTTCGCGGTCTGCGCCGCCTCACACGCCGTCGGCCGCCCGGTCAAGTGGATCGAGGACCGCTCGGAGGCCGCGGTCGCGACCATCCACGGCCGTGCGCAGCTCCAGTACTACGAAGCCGGCGTCGATGACAACGGCCGGATCGTGGCGCTCAAGTTCGATGCCTTCCAGAACAACGGCGCGTACATCCAGCTCCTGACGCCGTCGATCTCGCACCTCACGCTGTTCATGGTGCCGGGCCTCTACGACATTCAGGACATCTCGATCACGATCAACCAGGTGTTCACGAACACCACGCCGACCGACGCCTACCGCGGTGCCGGACGGCCGGAGGCCACGCACGGCATCGAGCGCCTGATGGATGCGATCGCCGACGACCTCGGCATCGATGCGGTGGAGATTCGTCGCCGCAACTTCATCCAGCCGGAGCAGTTCCCGTACAGCTCGGCAACGGGGCTGATCTACGACTCGGGCGAGTACGAGGCGAACATGGACAAGGCGCTCGAGCTGGCGGATTACGCCGGCTTCGCAGCGCGTCGTGCGGCATCCGAGCAGAACGGCAAGCACCGCGGCATCGGCCTCTCGACGTACGTCGAGGTCTGCGGTCTGGCGCCGAGCGCTGTCACCGCGGCCCTCGGCATCGGTGCTCCCGGCTGGGAGCACTCGACGGTACGGCTCCACCCGACCGGCAAGGCGACCGTCATCACGGGCACCTCGCCGCATGGCCAGGGCCACGCGACCAGCTGGTCGCAGATCACCCAGACGGAACTCGGCATCCCGTTCGACGACGTCGAGGTGATCCACGGCGACACCGCGTTCCAGCCGTATGGCCTCGGCACGTACGGCTCGCGCTCGCTGGCCGTCGGCGGCATCGCCCTCTACCGCTCGCTCGGCAAGGTTCGCGAGAAGGCGCGGGAGCTCGCGGCACACCTCCTCGAGTGCTCGATGGACGATCTCGAGTGGACCGGCACCGCCTGGCAGGTGAAGGGCTCGCCGGATCGCGCCAAGACGATCCAGGAGCTCGCCTACGCGGGCTGGACCTCAGCGAGCCTGCCGGAGGGCGTCGAGCCGGTGCTCGAGGCGACGACGTTCCACGACCCTCCGAACTTCACGTTCCCGTTCGGTACGCATATCTGCGAGGTCGAGATCGATCCGGAGACGGGTCGCATCGAGATCCTCAACTACACCGCGGTCGATGACTGCGGCAACGTGATCAACCCGCTGATCGTGGATGGGCAGGTCCACGGCGGCATCATCCAGGGCCTCGGCCAGGCGCTCTTCGAGGAGACCGTCTACGGCGAGGATGGGCAGATGCTGACGCCGACCCTGGTGGAGTACCTCGTGCCCAGCGCGGCGGACGTCCCGCCGATGACGCTGTCCCGCACGGTCACCCCATCGCCCTCGAACCCGCTTGGCGTCAAGGGCATTGGCGAGGCGGGCACGATCGGCGCCTCGGCGGCGATCGTCAACGCCGCCGTCGATGCGCTCTCCGGGCTCGGTGTCCGGCACCTCGAGATGCCGATGCAGCCGGCGCGTATCTGGACCGTCATTCAGGAGGTCACATCGTGATTCCGTCCGTGCTCGAGTACACGAAGGCCTCGTCGATCGACGAGGCCCTGGCCGCAGTCAAGGCGGGCGCGCGTCCGCTCGCGGGCGGCATGTCGCTGCTCCCGATGATGCGGCTCCGGCTGGCCTCGCCCGGGGCGGTCGTCGATCTCGGCGGGGTTGCCGAGCTGGTCGGCATCTGCGAGGACGGCGACGAGATCGCGGTCGGGGCGATGACGACCCATCGCACGGTCGCCGCCAACCCGCTGATCGCCGAGCACTGCCACGTCGTCGCGCAGGCCGCGGCGGGCGTCGGCAGCATGACGATCCGCAATCGCGGCACGATTGGCGGCTCGCTGGCCCACGCGGATCCGCACGGCGACCTCCCGGCGGCGATCCTCGCTGCTGGTGGTGCCGTGATCGTCCACGGACCCAGTGGCGCGCGCCGCATCGACGTGGGGGATCTGATCACCAGCTACCTGACGACGACGATCGCCGATGACGAGCTGATCACGCAGGTCCGCCTGCCGAAGGGTGCGGCCCGCTCGGCGTACGCGAAGTTCCACCGTCGTGCGATCGACTGGTCGATCATCGGCGTGGGCATCAGCATCGGCGCCGATGGCGTCCGTGCCGCCGCGACCGGCGTCGGCGACCGGCCGCAGCGCCTGACGGGCTTCGAGTCGGTGCTCGACGGCGGCGGAACGATCGATGCCGCCGTCGCGCGGGCGGCGGAGGGGCTGTCGCCGACCGCCGATCTCGACGGGTCCACGGAGTACAAGCAGCACCTCGTCGGCGTGCTCGCCGCGCGGGCGTACGCGGAGGCACACAGTCGGTGAGCCGGGCGGACATGACAGGCGCGCGCTTGTCATGTCCGCCGGACGCTCGACCGCCTAGGCTTTCCGGCAGTTGGGGATCGTCCGCGGTCCCCCCGACCATCCCTGTTTCACGCCCGCCCCACGGAGGCCCCAATGCTCGAAGGCAAACTCGCTCTCATCGCCGGTGTGGCGAACAAGCGCTCAATCGCGTGGGGCATCGCCGAAGAGCTGCACCGGCAGGGCGCGAAGCTGGCCTTCACCTATCAGGGCGAGCGCGTCGAGAAGAACGTCCGCGAGCTCGCCGCCACGGTCGGCTCGGACCTCTGCGTCGAGATGGACGCGCGTGACGACGCCTCGATCAAGGCCGCGTTCGACGCCAGCGTCGGCGGCCTCGGCGGCCTCGACCTCCTCGTCCACTCGATCGCCTTCGCGCAGGCGCACGACCTGCAGCAGCGCTTCATCGAGACCAAGCGCGAGGATTTCTGGCTGGCCGTCGACGTCTCTGCCTACTCGCTGGTGGCGATGGCCCGCGAGGCCGAGCCCCACATGGAGGCCCGTGGCGGTGGCTCGATCGTGACGATGACGTACCTCGGCGGCGAGCGCGCGGTGCCCGGTTACAACGTGATGGGCGTCGCCAAGTCCGCGCTCGACTCGTCGATGCGCTACCTGGCCGCCGATCTCGGCCCCAAGAACATCCGCGTCAACGCGGTCTCGGCCGGCCCGGTGCGCACGCTCGCCGGCCGCTCGATCCCGGGCTTCACGACGATGGAAGAGCTCGTGCTGCAGCGCTCGCCGCTCCAGCGCAACGTGGATCAGGGCGACGTCGGCAAGGCTGCCGCGTACCTGCTCGACGCCGAGAACGTGACGGGCACGGTCGCGTACGTCGATGCGGGCTACCACGCGATGGGGCTGTAGGCGCGCGGGCTACAGAGGGCGGACATGACAAACGCTGGTCTGTCGCGACCACCTAGAACAGCGTCGGGTCGTGCTCCGTGCCGGCGTACAGCGCCGCCACGTCGAGCGTGACGCACTCCACGTTGCGGCGCTCGGCGAGCTTGCGGGCCTGCGGGGCGAACTCGGGTGCCACGACGAGGGCGCGGGCGCCCGCATAGGCGGCGTCCTTCTCGATGTGCTCGCGGTAGCGGACGACCTGCTCGACCGCCGCGACGACGGCCTTCACGCGCTTCACCTCGACCAGCACGATGCGGCCCTGCGCGTCCTTGGCGAGGAAGTCGACCGGGCCGACATCGGTTGAGCGCTCGCGCTCAAGGATCTCGAGGCCCGCCTCGATCAGGTCGGGCGAGCGCTCGAGCAGGGCGTGGAGCTCGAGCTCCCGCCCCTCACGCTCGAGCACGGCGGTGTCCTCGAGGCCGTGCGTCGCGTCGCTGATCACCTGCTCGATCTCGATCAGCAGCACCTCGCCCGTCTCGGGACGGCGCACGGAGATCAGGCCGTCCGCCTCCGTCAGCGCGGTCGGGCCGGACATGTAGTTGATCGGCTTGAAGCCCTTGGGGCCGTGCACGCAGACGGAGCCGTCGTCCTTGAAGATGATGATCCGGTCGCCGCTCGCCAGACGCGTGGTCAGGCGTCCCGAGTACCCGATCGAGCAGCGGGCGACGAGGACGCGCACGGGCTAGCTACGCGAGCCG
>JBIIFR010000045.1:0-8008 GCA_044237215.1 Gaiellales bacterium | reverse complement strand
GCCTGCACGCGCGGCGCGATGGTCACCGCTGTCGGGGTCGCTGCCGGGGTCGGGGTCGGGGTCGGGGTCGGGATCGGGGTCGGGGTCGGAGCCGGCTCCTCTGCTGCGACGTCGGCGAGCACCCCGCCAATAAAGGTGGTGTAGTTGCTGACCCGGGCGTAGACGCCGGGGTAGTCCGCGCGCCCGCACCCGAAGCCGAACGAGACGATCCCGACCAGCGTTCTCGTTCCCGTGAAGTCCCGGGTGAGCGGGCCGCCGCTGTCGCCCTGGCATGAATCGATACCGCCGACGGTGAGATCGCCGGCACAGAGCATCTTGACCGCGTCGAACGTCGATCCGTAGGCCGTGGTGCAGCCGGCGTTGGTGACCAGCGGCACAGACACCTCATACAGGTCCGGCGGAAAGACAGCGCCGTTAGCGTCCTGGTTGCCCCATCCGGCGACGTCGAGGAAATCACCGGGGGTCAGCAAGAGGGCCTGCCCGGCGCTGATCATGGGCATCGGCGTGGCGGTCGACGCCTGCGCGAGCGTCAGCAGCGCGACGTCGTCGTCATGGGAGCTCGATCTGTACAGCGGATGCACCGTGATCTCCGACACCGCGATCCGCTGTTCGGGGGTGGTGTCCTGTAGATCAAGGGCGCCGACGGTGACGTCCATGGAATCCGCCGAGATCACGCCGGCGCTTCTGACCACGCAGTGCGCAGCGGTCAGTACCACGCGCGGTGCGATCAGGGTGCCTCCGCAGAACTGCGCATAGAAGGCGTTGTCCTCGCTCTTGGTGAGCAACGCGACGATGCTTGGCCAGTCTCCAGCCTCCGCCTGCGAGCCGCCGATGATCCGCGGACCGACATGCCCCGACGGGGTGTCCACCGCGGTGGCTGGGCCGGCGAGCGCAGCGGATCCGGCCGCCTGCCCCTGCGTCGCACCCACCAGCAGCAGCACCACGCACACGGCAACACCGGCCAGGAGACGAATCCCACCGTGCCGTGCACGGCGATACAACAGCGCAGAATCATTCATGCCGCCAACCTATCCAGACCTCGTCACCACCACAACCCGCCGGCACCGCGGAGCGGGGCTAGCCCCGTCGCAATCTTCGAACCACGCGGCGCGCCCGCGCTGCTCCGACGCGGGCGCGCTTGATGTTCAAGAGGGCCCTGACCCCTCTTGAACATCAAGCGAGGCCGGGTGCGCCGCGCCGCGCTCCCCCCGTCGGGGTTTGGCCCCGTTGGGGAATCAGAAGCCGAGTGCGAACTTCGCGTCGTCGCTCATCCGCTCCGGCGTCCACGGCGGCGACCAGACCAGCTCCGCCTCGACCTCGCCGACGCCGGAGATCTCGCGGATAGTGCGGTCGATCCCGGCGGCGATCTGTGGTCCGGCCAGGCACCCCATCGAGGTCAGCGAGTACGTGACCTTCACGTTGGCCGCATCGTCGACGTCGACCTCGTAGACGAGGCCGATGTCGACAATCGGGGCGATTTCCGCTCAGTCGTACGAATGCCCCCGGCATGATTCGAACATGCGACGCACGGTTTAGGAAACCGATGCTCTATCCCCTGAGCTACGGGGGCGGCGAGGTGATGATAGGGCTGCTGCTGCCTAGTCGGCGAGTTCAATCAGCCGCTCGGCGGCTACGTCGAGCACCAGCTGCTCGTCGACGTCCCAGTCGAGCGGCACCGGGATCGTCTTCTTGTTGGGCGCGTAGGGCTCGAGAAGGACCTGCAGCTCGAAGAGGGCGCGCTTGCCCCACGGGGCGATCAGGATGTGGCGCTTCTGGATCGACAGGCCGAAGACGAACTCGCCGTCGATCTTGACCATCGGCTGGTTCCACGCGATCACGATCTCGGCCTCGGGATGGGCGCGGGTGATCGCGTCGAGGATCGTGCGGACGGTGCGTTGCGCTGCCGGGTCGGCCTTCGTGAGGTACTCATCGAGCCCGCCGAAGCGCTTCGCGCTCGCCGAGCCGCGCGCGTCCATGACGACGGAGTTGGCATGCGCCTGGCTGAAGCCGTGTTCCTGCCGCAGCGCGTCGATCTGGTCCTGGTACTTGCCGCTCGGCACGGCCTTGACGAGGCTGAGCCGTTAGTCGATCGGCTGGCCGTGCTTCTTCTCGATCGCCGGCCAGTGGTTGGTGCGGTCGCCGTCACTGCTCACCGGTTACGACTCGATGTAGACGGAGTACGTGACGGTGCTGACGCCGGTGATGCTTGCTCGGTGTTTGAAGGACCAGTTGCAGTACGGGGCTCCGCTTACCGGCCTGCTGTAGTAATTCTTGACGTAGATCGATTGGTCGCAGGATGTCTTGTCGATGCGGTCGGTGGAGGGGCATTCGGCGAATGGTTTTGCCTTAGAGGTTGCGCTGCAGAGGCGATAATCGTTGTAGACGACGTCGCCGTTTTCGTTCACGCGCGCGGCGAGGTAGTGATAGAACTCGGTGCCTTCCGCCTCGTTGGGGAGTGATTTGTCGTTTTCGAAGCTGCTGACGAACATGCAGCTGAGGATGCCGCTGGTTGGGGCGTAGTAGCCGGCGTGGAAGCTCTGGCCGGGCTTGACGGTTTGCGGCCGGGCGGTGTCGTTGCGGCCGCGATAGTCGAATGCCTTGTTGCCTGCGCATTTGCCGGAGCGGATCACGAGGTTGAGTTTCGTGTCGTTGCGGATCTCGACGTCGAGGGGGTGGGATACGAGTTTGTAGTGCGCGTAGTAGGAGTAAGGACTACTGCCGGTGCTGACGAATTGGCAGGTGACGAACATGTTGGCCTGGCAGGCCTGGCCGACTATGGGGTAGTAGTCGCCGGTGTAGTTGCTCGCGTCGAACTTGAGGGGCGAGTCTGCGGCCTTGGCTGCTGCGCGTGCGAGTCCCTCGTTGGTGTTGACGATCTTGAGTTGGCCGAAGATCGAACAGCCCTCGTACGCGTTGGGTTTGGGCTTCGGGATGGCCGAGTACTCGCACGCGGCTTCGAGCCAGGTGTTCGGCTTGAACTGCTCGGCGGGGGCCTCGGACCAGATCGAGGTGGGGGCGAGTCCGTTGAAGTTGGGTGTGAGGCGGCCTTTCTCGTCCTTGCCGGTGACGCTGAAGGTGAAGCCGTTGGCGGTGCTGACCATTCCGGCGCGGATGAATCCGACGGTGTAGTTCTCGAGCACGACGCAGGCGTTGCGGCGGATCAGTGGCTGGTCGGCGCCGCAGATGCGACCGGGTCCCGGCCACGGCTCGGCTGATGCGATCGCCGGAGTGGCGAGGCTGGCGAGGAGTGCGATGACGACGAGGTGGCGCTTCACAGGCGGACGGGCAGGTTGGGCCGGCAGGTGATGGCAGTAGTGTACGGGGCGGGCAGCCTGCGGGCAACGTCGATGTCGGCCCGGCGCGGCGCGGCGTCGAGGTGACGCGCCGCGCGCGCGATGAACACACTGTCCCGGCCGTTCGTCACGCCAACGGTGTACTGATGAACGCCGGGCGAGCCGAGGCCCCGATAGTCGGTCGCGCACACCACCCAGCCGGCATCAATCATCGCCTGCAGGCCCGGCACGCCGTAATCGATCTGCTGTGTGGACTGCGGGGTGAAGTACCCGGTCAGATCGATCGTGACGACGATCTTGGGCTTCACGCCATCCAGGGTGCCCGTCCAGCGGCCGGCGAGGCTCTGGAGCGGTGCGGTGCTGGCGGAGGCGGTGGGGGCCAGGATCGCGACGGCGATGCCGATGGCGACGGCGAGGAGACTGAGGCGCTTCATGGTGCGGGTCGTATCGCCCGTGCACGCGGCGCCTTGACTTTCTCGGACCGCTAATTACCATAACCTCTAGTTTCAACGTTCTAGATTGCAGGAGAGACACATGGCGACCATCGAGGACCAGCCCGAGCGCACGCTCGAATCACGGATGCGCTTCAGCCGCGAGATGATGGAAGGCTCCATCTATCGCAAGTACGAGAAGGCGATGCGCAAGTTCTGGGATCCGGGCGAGTTCGACTACGAGGCCGACGCCCGCGACTTCAAGGAGCTGACCCCCGAGCAGCAGCGCGGCATCGTGATGATCACCGTGCGCTTCCTCGGCGGCGAGCAGGAAGTCACCGACGAGACGCTGCCGATGATCTACGCCGCACACGTCCTCGGCCACTTCGACTGGACCATGTTCCTCTCCAGCTTCATGATGGAAGAGGCGCGCCACTCGCAGTTCTTCGCCATGTGGCACGACAAGGTTGTTGGCATCGTCGACCCCGACGAGCTGCGCGAGTACTGGATCGACCGCGAGAAGACCGTCGACCCGACCGGCCGCTACGCCACCGGTGAGCCCGTCTACGAGGGCCTGCCGTTCTTCGGCCACCAGCTGATCGACGCCTGCCACGCCGGCGATCTCGCCGCCGTTGAGGAGGGCTTCGTTCGCTACTCGACGCTCTACAACATCTGGGTCGAGGGCGTCCTGACGATGCCGTCGTACGAGATCGTCATCGACACCTGCGACATCTGGGGCAAGCTCGGCACCCTGCGCCACGGCTTCAAGCAGATCGTTGCCGACGAGGGACGCCACATCACGTTCGGCACGGCGGCCTGCCGCCAGCTGATCGAGAAGCGCCCCGAGCTCGAGCAGGTCGTGCACGACGCGATCAACCTCTACCGCGGCAACGCCGTCGGCATGCTCGAGTACCAGCGCTTCGTGCCGGAGCTCGACCTGCAGAAGTATCAGCTGCAGAAGGTTCGCCACTACAAGAACCGCTGCCGCGAGCTCAACATCACGCCGGACCAGACCCTGATCGACGACATCCTCGATCCGGATCTGGACTTCGTCATCGGCGTCGAGGCAGGCTGATCATGGCGCGCCAGTGGACCTGCAACGAGCATGAGTGCAAGACCGAGGTCCGGGCCGACTCGATGGAGGAGCTGATCGAGCAGGTCAACGCTCACATGACCGAGAAGCACGACAGCTACGAGCTCGAGGAGATGATCGAGGACGCCTCGGTTGAGGTTGCTGGCGAGGCGTGACCCGCGTCGCCCCTGAGACCGAGCGGGAAACCGTCGACCGCCTCGTCCGGCACACCGTCTTCACGCCGGTGCGCGGGGCGGGTGCGGTCGCGGAGACCGTCGCCCGCCTCGGCGAGGCGATCGGTCTTGGCCTGCTCAAGCCCGGCGATCGCCTGCCCTCCGAGATGCAGCTGGCCTCGGCGCTGGGGATCTCCGCGGTGTCCCTGCGCAGTGCGCTGGTCGTGCTGCGCAGTGCCGGACTGATCGAGACGCGCCGTGGTCGTGGCGGTGGCACCTTCATCACCCCGGGCGCCGCACAGGCGCTGCTGCCCACAGCGGAGGCGCCCGAGGCACATGAGCTCGAGGACCTCGCCACCGAGCGCGCGGTCGTCGAGGGCGGCACCGCTGCGCTGGCCGCCGAGCGTGCGACGCCCGAGCAGTGCGCGCTGCTCGACTCGATCGTTGAGGGCATGATCGGGATGCAGCCGTTCGAGGCGTGGTCTGAGCGCGACGCCCTGCTCCACCTCGTGATCGGCGACGCCTCGGGCTCGCCCCGGCTCGTCTCGCGGATTGCGGAGCTGCGCGCCGAGGCGTACCGCATCTCGCGCTTCCTGCCGACGACCGCAGAGGTGCTGGCGATTGCCGACCGCGAGCACGTCGAGCTGGTTAAGGCGATCACGGCGCACAAGCCCGTGCGGGCGCGCGCGCTGATGGAGGCGCACGTGCGGGGCACCGCCCGCCTGCAGGCCGGCCTCGGCCGCATCGCCGACGGGCGGTCGTGATGCCCGACAGCTATCGCGCCGTCGTCCTGCCCGCGTTCAACGCCGACCTCATCGTCGAGGAACGGGCGTTCCCGACCGCGCTGATGGGTCCCGACGCGCAGTGGCTGAAGGTCGTCGCCGCTGGTGTCTGCCACTCCGACGTGCACGTTGTCGAGGGGCGCTGGCCGGCGCTGCCGACGCCGCTGGTGATGGGGCACGAGATCACGGTTGAGACGCCCGACGGGCTCGCCGTCGTCTATCCGCCGTGGGGCTGCGGTGCGTGCCGCTACTGCGACGCCACGGAGGAGCAGCTCTGCGACCACGTACGCGAGGCCGGTCTCATCCACGACGGCGGCTACGCCGAGTACGTCCAGGTGCCGCACCCGAAGTACCTCTTTCCCATCGGCGACCTCGACCCGGCCTTCGCCGCGACGTTCGGCTGCAGCTCGCTGACGCCGTACCGGGCCACACGCAAGGCACTCGAGTGGATGCCGGCGGGTGCCCGGGTCGTCCTGATCGGCGCGGGCGGCCTCGGCCAGTTCGGCATCCAGTATCTGCGCTCGATGACCGACGCGCACGTGATCGTCGCCGACACCAGTCCGGGCAAGCGCGCCCGCGCGCTCGAGCTGGGCGCGCACGAGGTCTGCGACACCGCTGAGCTCGAGGGGCCGTTGGACGTGGTCTTCGACTACGTCGGAGCGGACGCCACGCTGGCCGTCGCCAACCGCATCATCCGTCGCGGCGGGCTCGTCGTGAACGTCGGCGCCTACGGTGGCAGCATCCCCTTCGGCTTCTCGCTCGTCCCGCACGAGACCTGGTGGACGCAGTCCATGTGGGGCTCTCGCGAGGACATCGCCGAGGTGATCAAGATCGCCCAGCGCGGCGACCTGCAGTACAGCGTCGAGCGCCTGCCGCTCGAGGCCGCTGCGGATGCTCACCGCCGCATCAAGGCCGGGGACGTCGACGGTCGGCTCGTCTTGATACCGTGACTCGGCAAGCAGAAGGAGCCGTGTGATGAAGGTGCATATCGTGATCGACCCCGAGACCTGCGTCGGGATCGGCAAGTGTGAGGAGATCGCAGAGGAGGCCGTCGAGCTCGGCGATGACGGCGTCTCGCACGTCACGGGCGTGGCTGTCGACCTCGAGGTTGCGCGCAACCTGTGCGACTCGTGCCCGACGGGCGCCATCTCGATCGTCGAGTAGAACCTCTCCGCGCCGATCTGCCCGCCCGCGAAGGGCCGCGCGCGTCAGATCAGCAGGTAGCCGAGGACCGCAGTGGCGAACGTCACCGCATAGAGGGCGAAGAAGGCGATCATGGAGCGCTCATCGAGCCTGATCGCCGCCTCCTCACCCGTATCGCGAGCCACCCATGAGGTGCGAATTGCCCGGATCAGCGAGCCGAGGATGAAGGCGAGGCTGAGCACGTAAAGCACATCGAGCAGCGTCAGGTACTCATTGATCGGCAGGCCATCGGTTGCCGTCCACTGCATCGCGACGAGCGTCAGGAGCGCGGTGATAGCGAGGCCGATACGGCCCTCGACGAGGCCCGGGGGGATCTGAAAGATCAGTCCGGCCGCGATCATCACGAGCAGGATCGGCACGAGGTACTTGACCACGTTCGTCAGCACGGGGTAGGAGACCGGCATTGTGATCAGGACCTTCGAGTAGACATTGGTCTTGGTCGAGTCGAGCGAGCCGAAGTCCGTCGAGTAGGCGTAGTCAGACGCGGCAATGGAAGGAGTGCCGATGTGGTAGCCCGGGATCGAGATCTCGTCGGAGATGTCGATCGACGAGGAGTTCGTGACGTAGCGGAAGCTCTGTGACTCGCTCTTGATGTCCTCGATCTCGATCAGCAGCCGCTGCGTGCCGAAGGGATAGTCGGCAAGGGCCAGCCGGCTGTTGAACGCGCCCTGGTAGTGGGTGAGGTAGTACAGCGTGCCGTCGGATTGGCGCTCCGGCTCCTCCGTCGCCGTCCACGACGTCAGCTGCCAGGCCTCGTAGAGGTTCATGAACTCCATCGTCTTCCACGGCTCGAGTGCCTCATTCGACCAGCGCAGCCACACGTAGATATCGGCGCTGAAGCTGTTCGTCTGCGGATCTACCGTCTGGATGTTCTGGACGTACGCGCCGATCAGCACCTCATCGTCGGCCAGTTGACGAGTGAGCTCGCCATTTCCTGTGGCCTCCGTGGCTGCCTTGGCCGACGAGGACGACCCCGACGGGAGGGCGGCGACGCCGATCGCCGTGAGGAGCAAGAGCATGACGGCGAGCACGAGCAGGGTGCCGCGTCGCGGCC
>JBIIFR010000044.1:0-8016 GCA_044237215.1 Gaiellales bacterium | reverse complement strand
CGGCGGGATCCTGCTCGAGGACATCGGGGCCGCCGAGCACCATCTCGGCCATCGCGATCGAGTCGAGCACGCCGTTGAGGTGGATCTGCGCGGCGCCGACGGCGAGGTCGGTGTTCTCGTACATCGCGAGCTGCAGGTCGAGGTGGCGCGAGTCGATGGGCTTGTCGTTGACCTCGATGATCGGGTAGCCGGGCGTGTCGATCTCGGGCGTCATCTGGGCGGCGCGCAGCAGCTGGACGGCGTCGGCGAGGGTGCCGTCGCGGCGTCCGGTCACGCCGTCGTCGCAGAACGGCATCGACTGGCCCGTGCAGAAGACCATGTTGTCGCGGCCGAACTGCACCGTCTTGTCCGGGTTGCGGGCGAGCAGGCGGAACTCGGTCGGCGTTGTCTTGATCTTCTCGAGGATCCACTCGGGGTCGAAGAAGACCACCTCATCCTCGACGCGCTGGCCTTCGCGGCGGAACAACTCGAGCGACGGCTCGTGCACGAACTTGATCCCGACCTCGGAGACGAGGCGCTTCCAGCCACGGTCGATCGTGTCGAGCGCGTCGACGGAGAGGGGCTCGAAACGCGGGGTCCTGTTCACGAACACGGAGTGAATCCTTTCAGTGCGATCGCTGAACTATGGCAGGAGAACGACTGCATCGTCGGTAGGCTCCGCGGGCGTCGAGATCTGGTGGTGCGCCGCTGAATACGGATATTTCGTTCTAGGATACGGCGGCGATGTCTCGCGAGAACCATCACCCGGGCAAACCTCGACGCGGTGCGGTCGCGCTGCTTGTCCTCGCCGCGCTCGGTGTCATTTACGGCGACATCGGCACCAGCCCGCTCTACGCCTTCCAGGCTGCGTTCGGCCCTGACATCGGCCTCACCGTCGATGAGCCATCTGTGCTCGGTGCGCTCTCGCTGTTCGTCTGGGCGCTCATCATCGTGGTCACGATCAAGTACGTGATCGTCGTGATGCGGGCATCGAACAATGGCGAGGGCGGCACTCTGGCGCTGGGCGCCCTCGTCGAGCATCTCGTCCAAGGGCGCCGCCGGGCGCTCGTGATCGGCCTCAGCATGCTCGCGATCGCGCTCTTTGCCGCCGACGCGGTGCTCACGCCGAGTGTGTCGGTGCTGTCGGCGATTGAGGGAGCATCGCTCATCAACAGCGGCTTCGAGGAGCACGAGACCGAGATCGCACTGATCATCCTGACGCTCCTTTTCCTGATGCAGCGCTGGGGCACAGGGAGCATCGGGCGTGTGTTCGGGCCGATCATGCTGCTCTGGTTCACCGTGATCTCGGCACTCGGCATCGTGCAGATCGTGCAGTACCCCTCCGTGCTGAGGGCGATCAGTCCCACCTATGCAGTCGATCTCGCGCTGCGCGAGCCGGTGTTGGCGTTCCTCGCGCTTGGCGCGGTCACGCTCGCGATCACCGGTGTCGAGGCGCTGTACGCCGACATGGGGCACTTCGGGCGTCCACCCATCGCGATCTCGTGGTCGGTGATCGTCTTCCCCGCGCTCGTGCTCTGTTACCTCGGGCAGGGCGCGTTGGTTCTGGGCGATCCGCGCAAGATTGACAACCCCTTCTACGCGCTGGTTCCTGACGGGCTGATCGTGCCGATGGTCGTGCTCGCCACGGTGGCGACGGTGATCGCCTCGCAGGCGGTTATCTCGGGTATGTACTCGCTGGCCCAGCAGGCGATGCAGATGGGACTCCTGCCGCGCCTGCCGATCGTCCACACCTCGAAGACGATCCGCGGACAGATCAACATCCCCGTGATCACGCTGATCATGTTTATCGGCGTGGCGGCGACGGTGCTGATCTTCCAGTCCTCGTCTCGTCTCGTCGTGGCGTATGGCCTCACGGTCACCGGCACCCTGATCTGCACGACGATCCTCGCCGCGATCGTCGCCCGCGTGGTCTGGCGTTGGTCGCCGCTCGTCGTGGCTCTCGTCTATGTACCGCTCGGTGTGGTCGACATTCTGTTTTTCTCGGCGAACCTCATCAAGATCCTGCACGGAGCGTGGTTCACCGTCTCCATCGCCGTGGTGATCTTCTTCGTCGTCCGCTCGTGGTCGACCGGGCGTGAGCGCTTGCTGGCCGAGGCAGCGGCTCGCGCCGTGCCGCTGGATGAGTTCCTGGCCACGCTGCCGGTATCGGCTCGCGGACGGTTGCGTGGCACTGGCGTCTTCCTCGTGCGTCTGTCGCAGGTGGCGCCTGCGACGCTGATCAAACTGGCCGATCGCACGGGAGGAATCTACGAGCGCACGCTGATCGTCTCGATTAGCACCGCGGACGTTCCCGTGGTGGCGGAGGCGGAGCGAGCCGAGGTTGAGGAGCTGCAGCATGGCGTGCAGCGCATTGCGCTCCGCTACGGGTTCGCGGAGCAGCCTGACGTGCCCGTGGCACTGGAGCGACTCGCGCTGGGCGAGCCATTCGATCCACAGGCGGCCGATTACCTCATCGGGCGCGACTCCGTGGCCGTCAAGGGCAGCGGACTGCGCTCGATCCCGCTGTATCTGTTCGCCGCCATGCATCGTTTCTCGCAGGGGCGTTCCGAGTTCTTCGGCGTGCCACCCGAGCTCATGACGGCGATCGGTCGCCGTATTGAACTCGAGCCCTGACCCTGGGTGGGCGCGTCGAGAGCTAGGCGTCGCCGCGTGCTGCGTCGAGGAGCGCGCGGGTGATTGTCGGCAGTGGGTCGCGATCGGGGACGACCACACCGATGCGCTGTTCGACGGTCGGATCGGTCAGCGGCACGGCCACGATCTCGTCGGGCAGTGCGCCGCCGTCGAGCCAGGAGGACGGCCCGATCGTGTACCAGCGGCCGTCGGCGACGTGTTCCCAGAGCGGCACGATGTCATCGGATTCGATGCGCGGGGAGGGGGACGAGCCGGCGGTGGTGAAGGCGGCGTCGATGATGCGGCGGTTCTGCATCGTCTGGGTCAGCAGGCACAGCGGCAGGTCGGCGGCCTCGTGCCAGGTCATCGAGGTGCGCGCCGCCTCGGGGCTGTCACGGTGCGCGTAGAGGACGTAGCGCTCCTGCGCGAGCGGCACGCCACGCACGCCGTGTAGCGACTCGTTGTCGAGGTACGTAATGCCTGCATCGATCTCGAACTCGAGCAGCTGGCGCTCGATCTCGCGGCTGGCGAGCGACAGGACGGTGATCGACAGGCCGGGGTGGAGGGCGGCGACGGTGGCGGACAGCGCGCTGGCGATCGGGAGCGCGGTCGGGATCGCGCCGAGCCGCAGGCGGCCGGTGAGGGCACCGCGCATCGAGGCGAGGTCCTCGCGGAGCCCCTCGGCGTCGGCCAGGAGGCGGTGCGCCCAGGCCACGACACGCTCACCCTCCGGTGTCAGCCCGCCGTAGGTGCGTCCGCGCACGACGATAGGCACGCCCAATTCCGCTTCGAGGGCTCGAATGCCCCCGCTCAGGGAGGGTTGGGAGACATGACATGCTGCAGCAGCGCGGCCGAAGTGGCGTTCACGGGCGAGCGCGATGACGTATTCCAACTGCCGTAATTGCATGGCCAGATGATAGCCGTTGCCTATCAGATGAGTGGGAATGCCATGTTTCGCCGGGCTTCGTGGGCGTTCATGATGGACGCAATCACGCATATCCGCTGGAGGACTGCTGCGATGACGACGACGACGAACCTACCCAAGGGGCGCCTGACGCACCCGTGGATCAAGGAGAACGGGGAGTTCCGCCCCGCGAGCTGGGAGGAGGCGCTCGACCGCGCCGCCGCCGGCCTCGCCCCCGCGCGGGACCTCGACACCTCGAAGAGCTTCGGCATGTTCTCGTGCTCGAAGGCCTCGAACGAGATGAACTACCTCGCCGGCAAGTTCACGCGGCAGGTGATGGGGTCGAACAACATCGACTCATGTAACAGAACCTGACACGCTCCGAGCGTCGTCGGTCTGGCGACAGTCTTCGGAGCGGGTGGCGGGACCTCCTCGTATGAGGAGTACCACGACACCGACGTCATCCTCCTGTGGGGATCGAACGCGCGCAACGCGCACCCGATCTTCTTCCATCACGTCCTCAAGGGCATCCACAACGGCGCACGGCTCATCGTCGTCGACCCGCGCCGTTCCGAGACCGCCCAGTGGGCCGATACCTGGCTCGGCAACAACGTCGGATCCGACATCGCCCTCGCCAACGCCATGGCCAACGAGATCATCCAAGCGGGTCTCGCCAACATGGCCTTCATCGAGCACTCCACGGAGAACTTCGAGAACTACAAGGCGCACGTCGCCGAGTACACGCTCGAGCGCGCCGAGGAGCTGACCGGCGTCCCGGCCGAAGCGATCCGCGAGGTCGCCCACGCCTACGCCAAGGCGGACCGCGCGATGATCTCGTGGACGCTCGGCATCACCGAGCACCACACGGGCGTCGACAACGTCCTCAGCCTGATCTCCCTCGCGCTGGTCTGCGGCCACGTCGGCCGCTACGGCTCGGGCCTCAACCCGCTGCGCGGCCAGAACAACGTGCAGGGTGGCGGCGACATGGGCGCGATCCCGAACCGCCTGCCGGGCTTCCAGGACATCGAGAACGACCACGCGGCTCGCGAGAAGTTCTCGCAGGCCTACGGCGTGCCGATCCGCGATCGCTACGGCTGGCACCTCACGCAGATGCTCCACGGCATGGAGACCGGCGAGCTGAAGTACTGCTACATCATCGGCGAGAACCCGGCCCAGTCCGACGCCGACTCGACGCGCGTGCGCAGGGTGCTCAGCGGCCTCGACTTCCTCGTCGTGCAGGACATCTTCGCGACGAAGACGGCCGAGCTCGCCGACGTGATCCTGCCCGGCTCCGCCTCGTGGTGCGAGTCCGACGGCACGGTCACGAACTCCGAGCGCCGCGTCCAGCGCGTGCGCAAGGCGCTCGACCCGCCGGGTGAGGCCATGGACGACCAGTGGATCCTCGCCGAGCTGGCCAAGCGCCTCGGTTTCGCGTGGGACTACCCGACCAGCGAGGACATCTGGAACGAGCTCCGCTCGCTCTCGCCGATGCACACCGGCATGTCGTACGCCCGGCTCGAGGAGCTCGGCGGCATCCAGTGGCCGTGCCCCGAGGATGGGCATCCCGGCTCGCCGCGGCTCCACGAGCGCCTGTGGGCCGACCCGGTCCAGGGCATGCTCGCGACGTTCGTGCCGGTGCACGATCGCCCGCCGTTCGAGGCGACCGACGCCGAGTTCCCGATCCGCCTCACCACGGGTCGCCGGCTCGAGTCGTACAACACGGGTGTCCAGACCGAGAAGTTCACGAGCCCGCTGCACGTCGGCGAGTTCCTTGAGCTCTGCCCCGAGGACATGGAGCGGATGAACCTCGAGGACGGCGAGATCGTGCGCGTCTCCTCGCGGCGCGGCTCCGTCGAGTCGCCGGTCCGCACCGACGTCCGGCTGCGTCCGGGCCTCGGC
Source organism: Gaiellales bacterium (assembly GCA_044237215.1). GTDB lineage: Bacteria > Actinomycetota > Thermoleophilia > Gaiellales > F1-60-MAGs149 > F1-60-MAGs149. The sequence goes on along the minus strand of JBIIFR010000044.1, from coordinate 2,603 downwards.
TTCATGACGTACCACTTCCCCGACCAGGTGGACGTCAACGTGCTGACGATCGACGCCGTCGACGAGAAGAGCGGCACCGCCGAGTTCAAGGCGTGCGCGATCAAGGTCGAGAAGCTCGCCGAGGGCGAGCAGACCATGACCGCCCACGCCGATCGCGAGCTCGTGGCGGGCGACTGATGGACATCAAGCTTCTGAACGTGGCGCCCACAGAGGACGAGAAGGAGGCCGTGGATCTGCTGCTCGGCCCCGCGCTGTCCGGCTGGGACGGCGGCGAGCGCGACGCGCTCACCGACACCCGCGTGGCGGAGGGCGGCCACGAGTCGCGCGAGGATCGGCACCTGCTGCTGCCCGTGCTCTGGGCCGTGCAGGACCGGATCGGCTACATCAGCGCCCCGGCGCTCGCCTACATCTCGAAGCGCATGACGATCGCGCCCGCCGAGGTCTATGGCGTCGCCTCGTTCTACATGATGCTCGCGACGGAGCCGACGCCGCCGCGCGTCCTCCACGTCTGCGAGGACATCGCCTGCAAGTGCCTCGGCTCGGACGACCTGATCGCCACGCTCCAGGAGCGCTTCGGGCCCGAGGGCGCCGTCTCGGCCGACGGCCGCTCGACGTGGCACCGCTCGCCGTGCCTCGGCCAGTGCGATCGTGGGCCGGCCGTGCTGATGATGGAGGCCGGTCTCGAGCCGTTCACCCGCACCTACGCACCCGCCTCGACGGCCACCGCGCTCGCCGTGCTGTCCGAGGAGGAGGGGGTGGCAGGCACCGAGCCGTCCGAGCCGTACCAGCTCGGCGATCCGAGCCTGCGGCTCCTGCGTCGCATCGGCGTGATCGATCCGCTGAGCCTTGACGACTACCGCGCCAAGGGCGGCTACGACGCCCTGCGCGCCGCGCTCTCGCTCGGACCCGCCGGCGTCATTCGCGAGATCAAGGACTCGCGCCTGATGGGCCGCGGTGGCGCCGCGTTCCCGACCGGCGTCAAGTGGGAGGCCGTCGCCCAGCAGCCGGCCCGACCCAAGTTCCTGATCTGCAACGCCGACGAGTCGGAGCCCGGCACGTTCAAGGACCGCGTGATCATGGAGGGCGATCCCTGCTCCCTGGTCGAGTCGATGACGATCGCGGGCTACGCGATGGGCGTTGAGAACGGCTTCATCTACCTCCGTGGCGAGTACCCCGAGGCCGAGCGCGCCCTGCAGAGCGCGATCGACCAGGCGTACGACCGTGGCCTGCTCGGCGATGACATCATGGGCGAGGGCTTCACCTTCGACCTCGAGATCCGCCGCGGCGCCGGTGCGTACATCTGTGGCGAGGAGACCGCGATCTTCAACTCGATCGAGGGCTATCGCGGCGAGCCGCGCTCGAAGCCGCCGTTCCCCGTCGAGAAGGGCGTCTTCCAGAAGCCGACCGCGATCAACAACGTCGAGACGCTGATCAACGTGCTCGACGTGATTCGCCGCTCCGGCCCCGGCTACGCCGAGACCGGCACCACCGGCTCGACGGGCATGAAGCTGTTCTGCCTGTCCGGAAACATCGAGCGCCCCGGCGTCTACGAGGTGCCGTTCGGCGGCACGCTGCGCGAGCTGATCGACCTCGCCGGTGGCGTTCCCGACGGCCGTGAGATTCAGGCCGTGCTGCTCGGCGGCGCCGCCGGTAGCTTCGTCCGCCCGGACGAGCTCGACATCGAGCTCTCCTTCGAGGCGGTGCGCGAGGCCAAGACGACGCTCGGCTCGGGCGTCGTGATGGTCTTCGACGACACCGTCAACATGCACGGCATCCTGCAGCGCATCGCGCAGTTCTTCCGCAACGAGTCGTGCGGCCAGTGCGTGCCCTGCCGCGTCGGTACCGTCCGCCAGCAGGAGGCGCTCGCGCGCCTCGCCAGCGGCAAGCCGCGCGGCGGCGTCGAGACCGAGCTCGAGCTGATTGCCGAGATCGGCGGCTGCATGCGCGATGCCTCCATCTGCGGGCTCGGCCAGGCGGCGTCGAGCGCCGTGGAGTCCGCCATCGACCGCCTCGGCGTGTTCAAGGAAGGTGCCCGATGAGCGATCCCGTGATGATGATGCCCAAGCGGATGGTCGAGCTCGAGGTCGACGGCCAGACCGTCAAGGTCTTCGAGGGTGAGACGATCCTCGACGCCTGCAACAAGGTCGAGATCGACACGCCGACCCTGTGCTTCGGTGAGACGCTGGAGCCCAAGAACGCCTGCCGCGTCTGCGTGGTCGAGGTCGAGGGCGCCCGCGTCCTGCAGCCGTCCTGCTCGCGCAAGGCCGAGGCGGGCATGAAGGTCCACACCAACTCGGAGCGCGTTCGCGCGAGCCGGCGGATGGTGCTCGAGCTGCTCGCCTCCAGCGTTGACCTGTCCACGACGTCCGTGGCGCCCGAGTACCTCGCGGCGTACGAGGCTCGGCCCGAGAAGTTCGGACCGCAGGCCCCGCCGGACACCCATCGCGACCATCATCGCGCCGGGCACAGCGCGGTGACGGACGGCCAGCTGGCCGCCACCGTGTACCAGGGCATCAAGATCGACAACGAGCTCTACACACGCGATTACTCGAAGTGCATCCTCTGTTACAAGTGCGTTGACGCCTGCGGCGAGCAGTGGCAGA
>JBIIFR010000043.1:0-8028 GCA_044237215.1 Gaiellales bacterium | reverse complement strand
TGTACCGCAACGCCTTCTGGGTGATCGACCGCGACACGCGCTACACCGGCTCCGGGATCTATGGACAGCACGTGTTCGTCGATCATCCGAGCCGGGTCGTGGTTGCGCGCTTCTCCACCTACCCGACCCCCTACCCCTTGGAGCAGTGGAACGAGACGATGCGCGCGATCTGCGCGCTGGCCGACGCCCTGGCCTAAGACGCCAGGAGGCGTGCGCAGATCGCCGGGTAGGCGTGATCGGCCAGGGCGCGGATGCCGTCCGTGTCAAGTAGCTGGATCGGATGCGGTACGAAGACCATCCGATAGGCGGGCAGGCCGAGCATGCCGGCGACCTCGAGCGCCTCGTCGACGAACGGCTCCGTGCCGACGGCTGCGGTCGGCAGGCCTGCTGCCTCAAGGGCGATCACGTCGTGCAGACTGCACGACACGCACGATCCTCAATCGCCGAGACCCTCGACCGCCAGATCACCGTGGATCTTGACCTGTCCGAGCAGTTCGCCCGGCGCGTTGCGCGAGAACGCCGGCTTGACGAGCCGGTGCGTGGTTGCGCCCTCGGCGTGGAAGAGCTCCGCGAGGCGGTCGAGGAACTCAACGCCGCGGGCCTTCGAGATGTCGAGCAGGACGATGCGCAGACCGTCGAGCGCGGTGGGCCGCGGCGCGAACGCGATCGGTGCGACCGTGCGCGGATCCAGGGGACTGACGTAGGTGGTCATGCGATCTCCCGCGTGATGGGGGTGGAGCCCATGCCGAGCGATGGGCCGAAGACGGCGGAGAAGCGGCCGGCCTCGCCGCCGGCCGCGATGATCATGAGCTGGCTCGGATCGAGCCACTTGCGGAACGTGCGGGCGGGGTCGGCGTGCGCCGCGGGCGGCGCCTCGCCGAAGCGGATCAGCTCCGCGCCCTGCCGTTGGGGGTGCTCGAAGATCGCCGTGCGGAGGTCGTCCTTCGACCAGCCGGCGCCGGTCAGCAGCGCCACGTGCTCGGGGCAGACGACGAAGAGCTGGGTGACGTCCTCGAGCGGCCACCAGTTCGGGCTCCAGGTGGAGGCCGCGGCCGTCGCCAGCGTTGCGGCGAGCTGCTCGGGTGCCTTTGAGCGGTGGTCGGAGACCGATAGGGGCGCGTCGCAGCCGAGCACGGTGACCGTGGACTGGTCGGCGCTGAAGCCGCGCTCCACGTGGAGCGGCGTCCACGGGCCGAGCTCCTCGGCCTCGGCGATGCACTGCCCCAGCTTGCCCATATGGCCGAGCGTCGAGCGGTCGAGGCGGCCCGGCTGGCCGGCACCGGTCAGCTGCACGAGCAGGCGCACGGCCCGGCCGATGGTCATGTTCGCGCGCCAGCCGGGACCGAGCGCGCCCATTCCCGAGTTGAGGCCGATCGCGCTCCGTACCGGCCCGTTGACGATCAGCGTCTGGCCGGGGGGCGAGGTCGTGACGGCGAGGCCGTTGAGATTGAAGCGCTCGTCGAGGATCGCCGCGCAGGCGGCCAGCACGGTGGGGAAGTAGGACGGCTTGCAGCCGGCGAGCACCGCGCAGCTGGCGACGCGCTCGAGCGTCGCCTCGCCGCCTCCGGGTGGGACGCGGCCGAGCGACTGCGTGGGGTCGCGGCCGTCGAGCATCGCCTCGACGCGCTCGGGCGTCGGTGGGACCACGGGCAGTCCGTCGCTGAAGCCGAGGTCGAACAGCTCCTCGAACTCATCGACGGCGGTGGCCTCGTACGTCCAGCGGGCGGCGCAGCCCGGCTTCGTGACGGGGCCGTCCGCACCGAGGGAGCGGCCGAGCAATCCGGCGAGTCCGTCGCGATCCCAGCCGACGACGCGCGCGGTCTCCGCGCCGTCGTGGAAGGCGATGGTCGTTGGGACGGTGCGGACGTCGAGGCGCTCGGATGTGGCGTACGGCGCGGGCTCGGCGTAGACGGGACCGCGGTAGCCGCTCTGCCGCGCCACGCGTGCGGCGACCGGGGCGGGGTCCTCGAAGACCGCGACGACGTCGTCTACGCCAGCTGCGGCAAGTCGCTCGAGGGCGAGGCGGCAGGTCGGGCAGTCCGACTCGAGGAAGATCGCCGAGCCGTTGCGCAGGGGATCGGCAGGCGAATCGGCGGCGATGGCCTCGAGCATGTTCGGACTGTAGCCGGGTGGGCTGGCTGCGACGAAAGGGTCTGACCCCTTCGTCGCATCCAGACAGCAGCGCCCTCACCGAACCCGTCTCGCAGGCTCATAGGCAGAACAGCTAGCGCAGCCAGACGTCGTCGAGGTTCTCGACGGCGCCGAGGATGCCGCTGGCCGGGGAGTCCGCATCGATCTCCGCCTCGGGCAGAACGAGTGCGTGCTCGACGACGGCGCCCTGGTCGATCACCGCGCGCGGTCCGATCACGGCGGGGCCGATGATCGTCGCGCCCGAGCGGATCTCGGCGTCTTCGCCGATCAGCACGGGGCCGACGATGACGGAGTCGGGCGAGACGTTCGCCAGACCGCAGTCGCTGTCCATGATCAGGTCGCCCGCCGGGTCCACATCGACGGCGCCGCTGGCGATCGCGAGGTTGGTCGCGAGCAGCTCCTCGAGCGAGCCGATGTCGCTCCAGTACGCGTCGGTCGTCCAGGCGCGGACGTCCGCGCCGGCGGCGACGAGGCGGGGGAGGATCTCCGAGCCGAAGTCGCTCTGGCCGACGGACGGGATCTCGTCGAAGATCGCGGCGCTGAAGCAGTAGACGCCGACGTTGACGAGGTCGCTGAGCGCGTCGGCCGGCGCGGGCTTCTCCTGAAAGGAGATGATGCGCTCGTCGGCCGCGGTGACGACGACGCCGAAGCCGGTGACGTCCTCGACGCGCTTCACGGTGATCGTCGCGAGCGCGCCCGAGGCACGGTGCGCAGCGGCGAGCGCGGCGAGGTCGATCGTGTGGAGGCCGTCGCCGCTCGTGACGAGGAAGACGTCGTCCTCGGCGGTCAGGAAGTCGCGGCAGCGGCGCGTGCCACCGGCGGTGCCGAGCAGCTCCTCCTCGATCGAGTACTCGACCGGGATGCCGTAGGCGGAGCCGTCGCCGATCGTGTCGATGATCGTCTGCGGGTGGTAATGCAGGTTCATGACGGCGCCGGAGGCCCCAGCGGCGGCCACGCGGCGCAGCAGGTAGTCGACGCAGGGTCGGTTGCCGACGGGGGCGATCGGCTTCGGCAGGTGCTCGGTCAGCGGCCGCAGCCGGGTGCCGAGCCCGGCGGCCATGATCATCACGCGCATGCAGGCAGCCTAGCGGGGCGCCGGGGAGTCGTGGCCGAGACGACGTTATTGGACCCGGGTCCAAAAACGTCAAACAGCGACGTTTGTGGACCCGGGTCCAAAAACGTCGAACTGGGGACGGTGGGGGTCGCGACGGCCAATTGGTCCCGTCGCGACCCCCACCGGGGTGATCGGCTTAGTGGAACTGCTCTTCCTCGGTGGACCCCTTGAGGGCCAACGTGGAGCTTGCTCCGGCCGATGCGATGGTGGAGATGAGATCGAAGTAGCCCGCACCGACCTCGCGCTGGTGGCGCGTCGCGGTGTAGCCCTGGTCCTCCATGCCGAACTCGCTCTCCTGGAGCGCGACATAGGCGGTCATGCCGTGCTCGGCATAGCCCTTGGCGAGCTCGAACATCGACGCGTTGAGCGCGTGGAAGCCGGCCAGGGTGATGAACTGGAACGTGTAGCCCAGCTCGCCGAGCTCGTGCTGGAAGTTCGCAATCTGCTCGTCGGAGAGCGCGCGCTTCCAGTTGAACGAGGGCGAGCAGTTGTAGGCGAGGAGCTTGCCGGGGAACTGTGCGCGGATCGTCTCGGCGAACTTGCGCGCCTCGTCGATGTCCGGCGTGCCGGTCTCGCACCAGATCAGGTCCGCGTAGGGCGCGTAAGCCAGTCCGCGGGCGATGGCGGAGTCGATGCCGCCGGTCACGTGGAAGTATCCCTCTGGCGTGCGCTCGCCGGTGCAGAACTCCCGGTCCCGCTCATCGACATCGGAGGTCATCAGCGTCGCGGCCAGCGCGTCGGTGCGTGCCACGATCAACGTGGGCACGTCGGCGACGTCGGCGGCGAGCCGGGCGGCCGAGAGGGTGCGGACGAACTGGCTGGTCGGCACGAGGACCTTGCCGCCGAGGTGGCCGCACTTCTTCTCGCTGGCCAGCTGATCCTCGAAGTGCACGCCCGAGGCTCCCGCCTCGATCATGCCCTTCATCAGCTCGTAGACGTTGAGCGAGCCGCCGAAGCCGGCCTCGGCGTCGGCGACGATCGGCACGAACCAGTCGATCGACTCGTCGCCCTCGGACCAGCTGATCTGGTCGGCGCGCGTCAGCGCGTTGTTGAGGCGACGCACCATCGCAGGCACCGAGTTGGCCGGGTAGAGCGACTGGTCAGGGAAGACGTCGCCGGCCAGGTTGCCGTCGGCCGCGACCTGCCAGCCGGACAGGTAGATCGCCTTCAGGCCCGCCTTGACCATCTGCACGGCCTGGCCGCCGGACAGGGCGCCGAGGGCGTGCACGTGATGCTCGTTGTTGACGAGGTCCCAGAGCTTCGCGGCGCCGTGCTCGGCGAGCGTGTGCTTCTGGACGACGGAGCCGCGCAGGGAGACGACCTCTTCGGCCGTGTAGACGCGCTCGATGCCCTGCCAGCGGGGGTCGCTGCTCCAGGCCTGCTCAAGAGCGGCGATCTGCTGGGTGCGGGTGGGGGCGGTGCTCAAGGGGGGGAACCTCCGGTAGCGGACACGTGTCCGGAATGTGATTGGGGGACTGTACGCCGTCCGATTCATAAGGTCGAATCGAAATAGAGCGGCTTATCGATAGATATGATTGATCGATATGGATTCCGGGCAGCTCGAAGCGTTCGTGCGCGTGGCGCGGGTCGGCAACCTTGGCCCCGTCGCGGCCGAGCTCTTCCTAACCCAGCCGGCGCTGACCGCTCGTCTCCAGCGGCTCGAGCGCGAGGTCGGCGGGCCGCTGTTCCTCCGCTCCCGTCGTGGCATGCGGCTGACGGCGGCCGGACGGGCATTCCTCCCCTACGCGGAGCGCACGCTGGAGACGTTCGTCGAGGGCTCGCGGCTCGTCTCCGACCTTACGGCGGCCGGCGTCGGCGCCCTCACGATCGGAGCGCCGCCGGCCATCTCCACGTACCTGCTGCCCGGTCTCCTCCGGCGCCTCGAGGCCGAGGCGCCGATGATCGACCTATCGGTGCGCGGCGGCCACTCCGACGAGGTGCTCGACATGGTCGTGCGCGACGAGGTGCAGATCGGCCTGATCCGCGAGTTGTCGCACCCCGAGCTCGTCACGGAGCGCGTCTTCGAGGACGAGCTCGTCCTCGTCTGCGCTCGCGGGCACCGCCTCGCACAGCGCGGATCGGTCACGATCGACCAGGTCGCAGATGAGCGCTTCGTCTTGTTCGACCGCCGCTCATCCTTCGCCGATATCGCGCTGACCCTGTTCCAGCGGGCGCGTCTGCAACCGCGCGCGTTCCTCGAGATGGACAACACGGAGGCGGCAGCGCAGATGGTTATCGAGGGTCTGGGTGTTGCCCTGCTGCCGCGCACCGCCATCTCCTTCAGCCTGGACGAGGGTGCGCTCGTCGAGCTGCACCTGCTGAACACGCCGCAGATGCGCCGACCGGTCGCCGCCGTCTACCGTGGCGACACCCCGCTGTCCGGGCCGGCGCAGGCCTTCCTCGAGCTCGCCCGCGGACTCGCGCCATCGACGAGCCGAGTCCGCCCCAGCACCTAGGCTTGCCGGGTATGACGGTCCACATCCTCGACGTCGGCCTGCGCGGGACCCGCGACTACATCCAGGGGTCCCAGATCCTCGCGCGCACCGGCGAGCTGGTCGCGGCCGAGGCCGTCGAGCCGGTGGTACTCCTGTCGGCCAAGTTCACGAGGATCACGGAGCAGGGCGTCCGCGTCGCGCTGGACGAGGCCGACGTGGCCGAGGGCGTCGAGCTCGGGCGGGCGCAGTACACCCGCGGCGGAGAGCGCCGCACGGTCCGCTTCTTCGAGGTGCCCGGCCCGGCCGCGCACCGCATCGACGACGTGCCGAAGGTGACCAGCGGGCTCATCGCCGACGCGGCGGGCGCCGCCTCCTGCGCGTTCGCCATCGCCGGCAGCTTCGAGTCGTACCTGGTCGCCGTGATCGAATTCGTCAAGGCCGCGCACGCCGCCCGCGGCGAGGACGTCGTCGACATCTGGTTCACCGCGCTGATGGGTGCCCAGCTGCCGCTGGCGGCGACCTACCCGACGGCGGGGTCGCTGCGCCTGACGCCCAAGATCGAGCGCGTCGTTGACGGGCGCCTGCAGACGCTCGGCGTGCTCGACACCGACGGTGTTGGCGCACCGCCGTCCTTCCAGATCTGCTTCTCTTGCGTCGTGCGCACGTGAGACAATCCGGCAACACCACGGGAGGACGGGCATGACACGCGACGAGGCTCTGGCAGTCATCACGAAGGCGCTGATCGCGACGGTCGGCTCGGTCGACGGCGACCTCGCGGAGGACACGAACCTCGTCGACGACGGGTTGCTCGACTCGCTCGACTCGATGACGTTCCTGTTCGAGCTCGAGAACGACCTCGGGTCGAAGCTCGAGGCGATCGACGAGACCTACGACGACTTCCGCGTGGGCGCGCTCGTCGACATCGTCGTCCAGGCGACCTCCTGATCCTCCACGCCGTCGGCGTCTGCTGAGGATCGCCTGCCGTGCTCGCCAGCTTCCAGATCCTGGTCCTCGCAACCTTCGCTGCGAGTCTCGTTTACTGGCTGCTGCCGGCCGGCTGGGTCGAGGGCCGGCGCGCGGTGCTGCTGGTCACGTCCGGCGTTTTCATCTGGATCTACAACCCGGCGACGCTGTTCATCGCGGTCGCGACGGCGCTCCTGGCCTGGCTGCTCTACGGCATCACGCGCCGCCATCCGCAGTACGGCTGGCTGCCGTGGCTGATCGTGCTGCCGCTGGCGTTGAACGCGATCACCCCGCTCGACCAGCTGATCCCGTTTCCGGCCGGCTCGCCACGCAGCGTGCTGTTCACGACGCTCGGCACGCTCGGGATGTCGTTCTACACCTTCAAGCTCTACGTCTCCATCAAGCAGGGACTCAAGCTGGACTCGCTGCCGTTTCGCGAGGTGCTGACGACGACGCTCTTCTACCCGGCCTTCCCGGCCGGCCCGATCGACGGGTCGCAGAAGTTCGATCATGTCGCGCTGTCCCGCGATCCCGATATCCGCCGCTGGGTGATGGGCATCGGCCGCATCGGCATCGGCGCGGTCAAGGCCTTCATCATCGGTGGCTGGATCCAGACGACGCTGGCGGACGCGCTCTTCGGTGCACCGATGAGCGCGATGTACACCCAGGGCTGGGACGGACCGGTGCAGGCGCTTCTGTTTGCCTTCGTCGCCTTCGCCTACCTGTACATCAACTTCTCCGGCTTCACCGATATCGCGATCGGTGCGGGCTGGATGTTCAACCTGGATCTGACGGAGAACTTCCGGTTCCCGCTGATCGCGCACTCGATCCAGAACTTCTGGCAGCGCTGGCACCTCTCGCTGTCCAAGTTCATTACGGCCTACATGTTCAAGCCGATGCTGCGGCGGACGGGCAAGACCGCGCTGTCCCTGATCGTCACGTTCACGCTGATCGGCCTCTGGCACAAGGCCAGCCTCGGCTATCTGTTCTGGGGCATCGGGCACGGGTCGGCACTGGCGCTGACGGCCTGGTATCGCGCCAAGCAGCGACCGCCGCTTCCGCTCCCGCACGTGGTGCGGCGCGCCGGCGGAATCGTGATCACGCTCACCTTCGTCAGCCTGATGTCCACGATCGCCAACCAGCCCTCGAATCGTGTGCTGGCCCGGTATGTCCTGTCCTTTGTTGGAATCCACGTCGCATGAGGAGGCTCGTCTGATGGAAGCGCACTGGGCTGCATTTGCCAAGCGGGTGGCAGACTGGGTAACCAGCCACCAGCTGCTCGTGTACGTCGTCCTCGGCATCCTCGCGTGGGCGCTGATCCTCCTCAACTATCCGCTCGAGTCGCTGGCACCGGTGTACGCCAAC
>JBIIFR010000042.1:0-8082 GCA_044237215.1 Gaiellales bacterium | reverse complement strand
CGCACCCGCGTGATGCCCGCCCGCGCCGCGCGGACGCTCGCACAGATGCTTGAGGGTGTCGTCTCCGACAACGGCACGGGCTCGGCGGCGGCGATCCCGGGCTACTCGGTGGCGGGCAAGACGGGCACGACGAAGAAGATCGATCGCGATGGCACCTACTCCGACTCGCGCTACCTGTCCTGGTTCGTCGGCTTCGCTCCGGTGGCGAACCCGCGGGTGCTGACGCTGATCATGGTCGACGAGCCGAAGGGCGGGCAGTACTACGGCGGCGAGGTGGCCGGCCCGGCCTTCGCCAAGCTGACGGCCCGAGCGCTGACGTCGCTCGGCGCGCCGATGGATCGGCCCGCTGAGGCCGGCGCGGAGTGAGCCCGGGCCGTGATGGCCGCGACACCGCGGACTAGAGTTCGATTCGTGCTGCTCCCGGACCTCCTCGGTCCCGTTCCCACCCGGGCGACGACGCTCCCGATCGACGAAGTCGACGTGCGCGATCTCGCGTACGACTCGCGCCGCGTGCAGGACGGGACGCTCTTTTTCTGCGTGCCCGGTGCCGTGGCGGACGGGCACGACCACGCCGCGGCAGCCGTTGCCGCCGGTGCCTGCGCCCTGATCGTCGAGCGCGAGCTTCCGCTGCCGGTCCCGCAGATCGTGGTGGACTCCTGCCGGGCCGCGATGGGTCCGATCGCCGACGTCTTCTTCGGACGACCGAGCGAGCGGCTGCTGGTCCTCGGCGTAACGGGCACCAACGGCAAGACCACCACGGCCTACCTGCAGCACGCGATTCTGGCGGCCGCGGGCCATACGGCGGGGCTGCTCGGCACGATCGAGCGGCGCATCGGCGGCGTGGCCGAACCGGCCCAGCGCACGACCTCCGAGGCGATCGACCTCCAGCGCGATCTCCGGCGCATGCTCGACGCGGGCGATACCGCCTGCGCCATGGAGGTCTCCTCGCACGCGCTGGATCAGCAGCGCGTCGCCGGCGTGCGCTTCGCCGCCGCGGCGTTCACGAACCTGACGCAGGACCACCTCGACTACCACGCCGACATGGAGGCGTACTTCGCGGCCAAGGCGCTGCTGTTCGACGGGCGCTGCCCGACGGCGGCCAATGCCGACGACGCCTACGGCCGGCGCCTGCCCGCCGACCTGCGCTTCGGCCTCGCGACGCCCGGCGCGGAGGTCCGGGCCGAGGACGTCCGCTACGGCGCCCATGGCACGGCGTTCCGCCTGCGCACCCCGTGGGGCGACGCCGAAGTCGCGACGCGCCTGGTTGGGCGCTTCAACGTTGAGAACGCACTCGCGGCGGTAAGCAGCGCCGGTCTGGCGGGTGTACCGCTCGCGGCGATCGTCACGGGGCTGGAGGGGGTGGCTGGCGTCCCGGGGCGCCTGGAGGTCGTCAGCGGCGACCGGCCCTTCGCGGTGATCGTCGACTACGCCCACACCGCCGACGCGCTGGAGAACGTCCTACGCGCCCTCCGACCGCTGGCCACCGGCCGCCTCATCGTCGTGTTTGGCTGCGGCGGCGACCGCGACCGCGGCAAGCGCCCGACGATGGCGCGCGTCGCCTGTGCGCTCGCCGACGAGGTGATCATCACCACGGACAACCCGCGCAGCGAGGACCCGCTGGCGATCATCGCCGAGGTCGCGGCGGGCGCCGACGGGCGACACGCGGTCGAGCCCGACCGGCGGCGCGCGATTGAGCGTGCGATCGCCGCGGCAGCCCCGGGCGATGTCGTCCTGATCGCGGGCAAGGGCCACGAGCAGGGACAAGACGTGGCCGGTAGCATCACCCCATTCGACGATCGCGTCGTTGCCTGCGAAGTGCTCGCATGATCCCGTTGACCCTGACCGCCGTGCCGGCCTCCGTCGTGATGCGCGGTGATCCCGCCGCGATCGCCACCGGCGTGGCGATCGACTCGCGCGCCGTGCGCCCCGGTGATCTGTTCATCGCGATCCGCGGTGGCATCGACTTCATCGAGAGCGCCGTGGAGCAGGGGGCCATCGCCGTCATCGTGGAGGAGGAGGAGATCGAGCGCGCCCTGGCGACCGACATCCCGAATGTCCTGATGACGTTCTCCAGCACGCGGTGCCTGCAATTTCTCGGCGACGTGACCGTGGCCGCCTCGGACGCGCTGCGCGTCGGCGTGACCGGCAGTACCGGCAAGACCTCGACCAAGGACGCGATCGCACATCTCGTGGGTGACCAGCGCCGCACCGTCGCCGCGCTCGAGGGCCACAACAACGAGCTTGGCTATCCCCTCACGCTGACGCGCATCGAGCCCGACACGGAGCTCGTGGTCTGTGAGCTCGCGATGCGTGGCACGGGGCAGATCGCCGAGCTCTGCGCGCTCGCCTCGCCGGACATCGGCGTGATCACGAACGTCGGCGTAGCCCACATCGAGCTGCTCGGCTCGCCCGAGGCGATCGCCTCGGCGAAGGCCGAGATCGCCCACGGCCTCCGCGAGGGCGGCACCGTCGTGATCCCTTTCGCCGAGCCGCTGCTCGACCCGTTCCTGCCGCCGGACGTTCCGATCGTCACGTTCGGCGACGAGGCCGGCGCCGACGTGCAACTCGTCGACCGGCGCATCGACGCCGCGGGGCAGGACCTGACCTACCTCGTGCACGGCGAGTTGCTGCAGCTGCGCACCAACCTCGTCGGACGCCATCACGCCCGCAACCTCGCTGCGGCGATCGCCGTCTGCTCGCTGCTCGGCCTCGATCTCAGCGCAGTGGCGCAGCGCGCCGGCGACATCCCGCTCCAGCGCTGGCGCGGCGAGACGACCCTGCTGCCCGGTGGCAGCGAGATCGTCAACGACGCCTACAACGCGAATCCGGCCTCGATGGAGGCGGCGCTCAGGCTGCTCGGCGAGCTGCCGGCCGAGGGGCGCCGCATCGCGGTACTGGGCACGATGGCGGAGCTCGGACCCGACGCCGAGCGCTACCACCGCGAGATCGGCGCGCTCGCGGCCCGGAGCGGTACCGATATCGTGATCGGCGTGGGGGATCTCGCGCGTGCGTATCTGGACGGGGCTGGCAGCGGCGTGGACGGCCACTGGGTCGCCACGCCCGACGCGGCCGTCGAACGGCTCGTCGGGCTCGTGCGCCGCGGCGACCGCATCCTCGTGAAGGGCTCGCGCTCCGCAGGCCTCGAGGGCGTGCCCGAGCTCCTCGCCGAGCGCCTCGGGGAGCCTGCGTGACCAGCGTCCTCGCCTCGGGCGTCATCGCGATCCTGATCTCGGTCTTCGCGGGGCCGCGCTTCGTCAACCTGCTCCGTCGGTACAACGTCGGCCAGCGCATCCGCACCGAGGGGCCTGAGGGGCACAAGACCAAGTCGGGCACGCCGACGATGGGCGGTCTGCTGATCATCGTCGCGACCGTCGTGCCGTACATGATCTTCTCGTCGTACGGGGCTCGCAGCCTCGCGGTGCTCGGCGTGATGCTCGGCTGCGGCGCGATTGGCTTCGCCGACGACTACCTGAGCGTGGTGCGCAAGCGCTCGCTGGGATTGAAGGGCCGCTACAAGCTGCTCGGTCAGGCCGGCATCGCGGCCATCGTCTGCCTCGTCGCGAGCCAGGAGGGGATCTCCACGCGCATCTTCCTGCCCCTCGTCGACATCCACGTTGAGCTCGGCTACGGGTGGTACGTGCTGGTGTTCCTGATCATCGTGGGCGCCTCCAACGCCGTCAATCTGACCGACGGCCTCGATGGCCTGGCGGCCGGCACCTCCACGATCGCCATGCTGGCCTTCACCGCGATGTGCGTGATCGGCTTTCAGGTCGGACAGCGGGCGCTGTCCATGCCGGGCATCGACGATCGCGTCGGGGGGCCAGGGCTGTTCGATCTGCAACGCCAGACGTCGGAGACGCTCGATCTGGCGATCCTCGCCGCGGCGCTGCTCGGCGCCTGCGTGGGCTTTCTCTGGTTCAACAGCTACCCCGCCGAGGTCTTCATGGGGGACACGGGCTCGCTCGCGCTCGGTGGGGCGCTGGCCGGCTTCGCGATCTTCACCAAGACCGAGCTCCTGCTGCCGTTGATCGGCGGCATCTTCGTCATCGAGGCCGCGAGCGTGATCATCCAGGTGATCAGCTTCCGCCGCTTCGGGAGACGGGTCTTCCTGATGGCCCCAATCCACCACCACTTCGAGATGAAGGCCTGGAGCGAGACGAAGATCATGTTCCGCTTCCTGATCATCGCGTCGATCTTCGCCTCCATTGCGTTCGTCCTCTACTACGTGCGTTTCAACCAGTACGCGTGAGTACCGAGCTCAAGCTGCCGCGGCTGCCGATCGTGCTCGGAGCGGGGCGCTCTGGGCTGGCCGCCGCCGCCGCGCTGCTCGAGGCCGGTCGCGAGGTGATGCTCGTCGACGACGCGCCGGAGCGGGCCGGCGAGGCGCCGGTGCCGGTCATCGCGCCGGATGCCGTCGACTACGAGGGCTGTGAGGCGATCATCCGGAGCCCCGGCGTGCCCGGTGGGCATCCGGTGCTGCAGGCGGCGCATGAGCGCGGCATTCCGATCTGGTCCGAGGTCGAGCTCGGCTACCGCCTGCTGCCGCCGGGTGCGCGCGTCGTCGGCGTGACAGGCACCAACGGGAAGACCACGACGACCGAGCTGGTTGGCGCGATGCTGCGCGCCGACGGCCTGCCGTACCAGGTCTGCGGCAACGTCGGCATCGCGCTCTGCGAGGTCGCCCCACACCTCCCCGAGGGTGCCATCGTCGTCTGCGAGCTGTCCAGCTTCCAGCTCGAGGACATCAGCAGCTTCCACTGCGATGCCGCCGCGCTGATCAACGTCACACCGGATCACCTCGATCGGCACGGCTCGCTCGAGGAGTACGCGCGCATCAAGCTGCGGATCTTCGAGAACCAGGACGAGGGCGATACGGCCGTGCTCGACGCCGACGACCCCTTCTGCGCCGACCTGCGGCGCCTGCCCGGGGACGCCGCGATCGTCCGCGTGCGCGGCGCCGATGCCGATGTCGTCGACTTCGCCCGCAGCCGCCTGCGTGGCGACCATAATCGAGAGAACGTCGCAGTCGCCGCCGCGCTCGCCCGCGCGGTCGGCGTCTCGGACGGCGCCATCGCCGAGGCCGTGCGCGGGTTCGAGCCGGTGCCGAATCGCCTGGAGGACTGCGGCGCCGTGGGCGGCGTGCGCTTCTGGAATGACTCCAAGGCCACGAATGTGGACGCGACGCTCAAGGCCCTGACCGCCTTCCCCGGTGAGCCGGTCCGGCTGATCCTCGGCGGCAGCGACAAGGGGGCAGACTTCGCCGCCCTGGCCGCGGCGCTGGCGGGCCGCATCGAGCGCGCGTACCTGACCGGTCCGGCGGGCGCGCGCATGGCCGCGCCGCTGGCGACCCACGGGGTGGACGCGGTCGCCTGCACCGGGTTCGACGACGCGGTCCGCCGTGCCGTCGCCGACAGCGCCGCTGGCGACCACGTGCTGCTGGCACCGGCCTGCGCGAGCTTTGACGAGTTCGCCGATTACGCAGCGCGCGGCGCGCGCTTCCGCGCGCTGGCGGCGGAGCTCGGAGCCGGCTGACGAGCGGAGGGGATGCCGCGCAGGCGGCGAATCCTCCGGTGATGCGAAGCGTCAACCCCCTGCGACTGGTGCGTCCGCACGAGCGCGCTCCGGCGCCGTCGCGGCGCGAGCTGCCGCTCGAGGCGCAGGTCCTCCTGATCGTCACCATCTGCCTCGCGGTGTTCGGGCAGCTGATGGTCTACTCCGCATCCAGCGCGTACGCGATGACGCACGCCCAGTTCAACTTCGACTCGCTCTACTTCGTCAAGGCCGGGGTGGTGTACACGGTCGCGGGTATCGGCCTGATGCTCGGCATGATCTTCGTGCCGGCCGGGTGGCTGCGCCGGGTGGCGCCGCTCGTGTTCATCGCCGCGCTGATCGGGCTGGCGGCCGTGCGCATACCCGGCATTGGCATCACCGCCAACGGCGCAGCGCGCTGGCTCGCGATTGGTCCGCTGACCGTGCAGCCGTCGGAGTTCGCCAAGCTGGGGACCCTGCTCGTGGTCGCCGTCATCCTCGCGAACCGCAAACGCCCGCCCGAGACCATCAAAGAGCTGCTGATGCCGCTCGGCGTCCTCGTCGGCCTCGTCTGCGCGCTGATCATGATCCAACCCGATCTCGGCACGACGCTGGCCGTCGTGCTGATGGTGTTCGCACTGCTCGTGGCCGTGGGGACGCGGACGCTGCTGCTCGGCAAGGTGCTCGCGCTCGGCCTCGCGGTCGGCGCCGTCCTGATCTACGCCGCGCCCTACCGCCGCGACCGCATCTTCGCCTTCCTCGATCCGTGGGGTCAGAGCGCCGACGGCGCGTACCAAGTGGTGCAGTCGATGATCGCGATCGGCTCGGGGGGTGTGTTCGGCGTCGGCCTCGGCGGCAGCGTGCAGAAGGTCAACTTCCTGCCCGAGGCGCATACCGACATGATCTTCGCCGTGATCGGCGAGGAACTCGGCCTGATTGGCGCCGTGATCGTCATCGGTCTGTTCGCCGCGTTCGCATGGGCGGGCTACACGATCGCCATGCGCACACGCGATCCCTTCCAGCGCCTGCTGGCGACGGGCGCCACCGCGCTGATCGTCGGCCAGGCGATCATCAACCTCGGCGCCGTGATGGGCATCCTGCCGTTGACCGGAATCCCGCTGCCGCTGCTCTCCTACGGCTCCTCCTCGCGCCTCGTCATCCTCGCCCTCGTCGGCATCCTGATCGCGATCAGTCGCGAGCCGCAGCTCGTGCCGCGGGCCGAACGCCCGTCGCGGCGGAAGCCGGACGAGCCGAAGCCGCCGACGCGCCGTCGCCGGCAGCCCGTGGGCGTCTAGCGCCTCCGGGTGCGTGGGCTAGCCTTGGAGGCATGCCAGTGCGGATCCTGATCGCGGCGGGCGGAACGGTGGGCCACGTCGCTCCCGCGCTCGCCGTGGCCGACGAGCTCCGCGCGCGCGGAGCCGAGGTCTCCTTCGCCGGCACGCCGCAGCGGATCGAGGCCGAACTGGTGCCCGCGCGCGGCTATCCGTTCCTACCCTTCGCGGTCTCCGGGTTTCCCCGCAGACCGTCGCTGCAGCTCCTCAAGGCGCTCGGTCGCGCCACCGTGGCGCCGTTCGCCTGCTCGGGGATCATCAAGCAGGTGCGTCCCGACGTGGTCTACGGGGCCGGTGGCTACGTCGCCGGACCGATGCTCGCTGCGGCGCGCCACCATCGCCTCCCGAGCGCACTCAGCGAGGCCGACGCGCGCATCGGTCTCGCCAATCGACTGGCCGCACCGCTCGTCGATCGCGTGTTCCTCGCGCTCCCCGTCGCGGGACGCGAGCCACCGAAGTACCTCGTGACGGGACGCCCCGTCGATCGCGCCTTCGTCGAGACGACGCGCGCCGAGGGGCGCGCCGCGCTGGGCATCGGCGCGGAGGAGCAGGTCGTCGTGGCGTTCGGCGGCTCGCTCGGCGCCGGCCCGATCAACGACGCCCTGCGGGCCGCCTACGTCGAGGGCGTGCCGGCCGGTCAGCGCGTGATCCTGATCGCGGGCCGCGGCAAGGCCCGCATCGACGCGACCCCGGAGCGCTTCGAGGAGCAGGAGTTCAGCACGTCGATGCCGCAGCTGCTCGCCGCCGCTGACCTCGTGGTCGCGCGGGCGGGTGGCTCGGTCCACGAGATCGCCGCCGCGCGTCGCGCCGCGATCCTGGTGCCCTGGGCGGGGGCTGCGGACGATCATCAGACGCTCAACGCCGCCCCCTTCGCCGCCGCTGGCGCTGCGCTGGTAATCGGCGATGCGGCACTGACCGCGAGCGGACTGCGCGCCGCGATCGAGCGCGTGCTGGGCGATCCACAGCGGCGCGAGCAGATGGAGACGGCGATGGCGGGGCTCGCCCGCCCCGACGCGGCCAGCACAATGGCCGCGACCCTGCTGGAGCTGGCGGAGGGACGCCCATGACCGTGCACTTCGTGGGCGTGGGGGGAGCCGGCATGAGCGGGATCGCCCGCGTGCTCGTGCAGCGCGGTGAGGTCGTGACCGGCTGTGATCGCTCGCTGAGCCCGCTGCTGCCGCGCCTCGCGCAGGACGGAATCACCTGCCACGTCGGGCACGAT
>JBIIFR010000041.1:0-8132 GCA_044237215.1 Gaiellales bacterium | reverse complement strand
CGCGCGGCGAGCCGGAAGGCGCGCTCGTGCTGTTCCACGGGCGGGGCGCCGACGAGCACGATCTGCTGCCGCTCATTGAGGTGCTCGATCCCGATCAGCGACTCGTCGGGGTGACGCCCCGGGCGCCGCTCGACCTCGGCACCGGCGGCTGGCACTGGTACGTCGTACCGCGCGTGGGCCATCCTGACGAGCCCACGTTCCTCGCCTCTGTGCGCCTGCTCGACGATTGGCTCGACGGGCTGCCCGAGCGCATCGGCGTGCCCGAGGACCGCATCGTCCTCGGTGGCTTCTCGCAGGGCTGCGTGATGGCGTACGCGATGGCGCTCGCCGCCGAGCGGACACCGCCCGCCGCGTTGCTCGCGATGGTCGGCTTCATCCCGCACGTCGCGCAGCACCCGCTGGACCTCGTCACCGCCGGACGCCCGCCGGTGACGATCGTGCATGGCAGCATCGACCCCGTCATCGATGTGTCCTTCGGTCGGGCGGCCCGCGATGAGCTGGTTGCGGCCGGCCTCGACGTCACCTACCGGGAGACGCCGGTGCCGCACACGATCGACGCGGCCTGGCTGCCCGACCTGCGCCACCAGATCGGCATGGCGCTACGGCTCGACTGAGCCTGCGGCCCGGGTTTGCCCGGCGTCGCTAGCTGATCGACGCCGCGGTCCACGACAGCGGCGCGAGTTCCTGCAGCGCCGACGTCATCGACACTGCGGTCGTCGTGACCGTTACCGTGCGGCCCGCCGGAGTGGCGGCGAAGAGCGCGGGATCGGCCCGCAGAGCGACGGTGCGGGAGCGCGTGAGCTTGGTGCCATCGGAGGCCGTGATGGCGGTGGGGCGGATGATCAGGCGTCCCTCACCACCCACGGTGGCGGTCCACGCCACGACGCCCTTGATCGTCAGCGCGACCTGCGGCGTGACGGCGTTGGCACTGAGCGGGTCGGCGGCGTCCAACTGCATGATCGTCGCCGTCTGCAGGTAGGCAAACGGCGAGGAGACGGTGGTGCCCTTGTGGTACTCGAAGTGCAGGTGGCAGGGCGCGCCCACGGCGTCGCCCGTGTTGCCGACGTACGAGATGATCTGCCCCTCCTTGACACGAGAGCCGTTCTTCAGGCCCTTGGCGAGAGCGCTCTTCGCGCCGTCGCGGCCATCCATGTGGATGTAGCGGTACCAGCTCGAGCGGCCCTTCAGCGTGACCATCCAGCCGGAGCGAGCACCCCAGTCGAGCCGCACCGTGCCGGACACCACCGCGATCGTCGGGGTCCCGCAGGGCGCCAATAGGTCGTTGCCCTCGTGCGACCCGCCGCCGCGCGGATCGCCGTAATCGTCGGTGTAGGTGGCTCCGCCAATTACGGGGAACAGCGTGAACGGCGGCGCGGGCGCAGCCAGCGCCTGTGCGGGGATGAGGAGCGCGAGGCTCGCGATGATCAGCAGGAGAATCCGCATGACGGTGGGCGGGCAAGGAGCCCGCTGCCAGCGAAGGCTACACCGCTTCGGCACGGGCCGGTCGTGGCGTTGTCTGCTGCAATCCATTCGTGATCTTGCACTCGGTCCCGCGGGCGGAGGCAAAACGCGGTATTCTCCGACCAATGCAGTTCGTACGCGATCGGGACACCGCGCACGGTCACCACCCGCTTCGCTGAATCATGACGAGCAGCCTCCGCCGCACACCGCTGTACGACCGCCACGAGGAACTTGGCGCCCGCATGGTCGAGTTCGGCGGCTGGGAGATGCCGGTCTACTACGTCGGCATCAACGAGGAGCACCGCGCCGTGCGCGCCCGTGCCGGGCTCTTCGACGTCTCGCACATGGGGCAGCTTGAGATCACGGGCTCCGGTGCCGAAGCCCTTCTGCGCACCGCATTGGCGAGCGACATCGACCGTCTGGAAGAGGGGCAGGCCCAGTACTCCTTCCTGCTCAACGAGAAGGGCGGCATCATCGACGATCTGATCGTCTACCGCCTGCCCGACAAGACCTGGCTGCTGATCGTCAACGCGGGCAACATCGCCGCGGACGTCGCGCATCTCAAGGGCCTCAAGCAGCGCGGTGCGGTCGTCACCGATATCAGCGCCGAGACCGCGATGATCGCGTTGCAGGGCCCTGTGGCACTCGACCTCCTCGCCGACATCTGGCCGAAGAAGGCGCCGACCCCCGACACGCTCAAGCCCTTCACGATCGTGGAGCGCGTCGTCGCCGGCGTACCCTGTCGCGTCGCGCGCACCGGCTACACCGGTGAGAACGGCGTAGAGATCATGTGCGCGGCGGACCGTGCCGGCGACCTCTGGGACGGCATCCTCGCCCGCCGCGAGCACGGCGTCGTGCCGAGCGGACTCGGCGCACGCGACACGTTGCGCCTCGAAATGGGCTACCCGCTGCACGGCCACGACATCAACCCCAAGACCACGCCGATCGAGGCCGGACTCGGACGCTTCGTGCATCTCGGGCGGACGTTCGTCGGCAGCGCGGTGCTCGACAAGCAGGTCGCGAAGGGCGTCAAGCGCCAACTTGTCGGAATCCAACTGCTTGACCGCGCGATCCCGCGCGAGGGCTACCCGATTCTCAAGGACGGTGTCCAGATCGGCACGATCACGAGCGGCACGCTGTCGCCGAGCGTCGATCGCGGCATCGGCATGGGCTATGTCCTGCCGGCGCACGCCGCACCGGGCACTACCCTGCAGGTCGACATCCGGGGTCGCGAGCGCGACGCCGAGGTTGTTCCCCTGCCGTTCTACAAGAAGGAGTCCTGATCCATGTCCGAGGAGAGCTACCCCGCTGAGCTGCGCTACCACCACGAGCACGACTGGGTGCGCGCGGACGGCGACGAGGCGATCTTCGGCATCACATGGCACGCGCAGGACGCGCTCGGCGAGGTCGTCTACTTCGAGCCCCCGGCCGTCGGGTCGCGCATCGAGGCCGATGGTTCCTACGGCTCGCTCGAATCGGTCAAGGCCGTCTCCGACGTGATCGCGCCGCTCGGTGGCACGGTCACGGCCGTCAACGACAAGGTCGTCGAATCGCCGGAGCTGGTCAACGAGTCGCCGTACGTCGACGGCTGGCTGATCCGGGTCAAGCTCGACGATCCGGCAGCGGTCGACGGCCTGCTCGACGCCGCGGCGTACCAGGGCCTGCTCTAACCCCCTGCGGTCGGCCGGCCTGTGCGGGCGGCGCAACTGCTGCGATCATGTGGGGCATGTCGAGCGAGTCCTCCTGCCGACGCTGCCGCGTGTACTGCGACTGGGTCGTGGACCCGTTGGGCTGCCTGGATTGTTCGCGCCTCTACGCGTACGACGCCAAGGACGGGGGGCGCTACGTGGGGTGTGTCGAAGGCGTGCACCTGGCCGAGCTTGAGCTCCGGGTTCTGGAGTCGTGCGTGGAGGAGGGGCGGACGTTCGGCAGCATCCGCGCGGCACGCGTCCCACTGCCGATCTGCGCAGCCCGGGTGGATAGCGCCTATCCGCAGCGACTCCCCGAGATCGGCTGCGTCAATCCCGAATTCCACGAGCCACCCGGTGGTGGCACATTCACGATCGGCGTGCGTGGCTCGGCTACGCCGCCTGACGGTGCTTGATGCCCTGCGCGTGAAGGGCGCGTAGTGCGCTGATCTCCTGCGCGTCCGGGCCGTTACCCTCGTGGCCCGGTGTCTCGAGCAGCATCGGCAGATCCATCAGGCTGGGGTGGGACAGCGTGACGGCAAGCCCGGCGCCCATCTCGCCATCACCGACGTTGGCATGGCGGTCGCGATTCGAGCCACACGCGGCCGCGGCGTCGTTGACGTGGAGGCAACGCAAGCGGTCGATGCCGATGCGGGTGTCGAGCTCCTCAACGAGCGCATCCAGCTGCGCCGGATCGGTGACGTCGACACCCGAGACGTAGGCGTGGCAGGTGTCGATGCAGAGACCGAGCCGCGGGTGATCGACCGCGTTGATGATGCTGGCCAGCTCGATCGGATCGCGCCCGATCGTGCCGCCGGCACCCGCGGAGTTCTCCAGCAGGAGCCAGCAGGGCGCAGCGAGGTGCTCGAGCGCGGCCTTCAGTTCTGCGACGATCTGCGGGAGCGCTGACGCGAGGCCACGCCCCTTGTGCGAGCCCACGTGGAGCACGATCCCGTCGGCCGCGATCGCGTTGGCGACGTCGATGGTGTTGCGCAGCGCAGTCCGGCTCTTGACGAGCAGCTCCGGATCGTCCGTCGCCAGATTGATGAAGTAGATCGCGTGGCAGACGATGTATTGGACCTGCCCGCTCTCGCGCGCCGCGCGCAGGACGGCAAGATCCTCCGGGCGGTGGGCGGTCGGCTTCCAGGTGCGCGCGCTCTGGACGAAGACCTGCACGCCGTCAGCAGCGATCGCGGCGGCACGACCCGGCACGTTCTGCATGCCGCCGGCCGAGGAGATATGGGCACCTGCGATCACCGTGCCAGCATACGGCGGGCACCTGCGGACGCGGCCGCGGCCCGGGTCGAACGGTGGAATGCCACTGTTGGTGCGTGACGTTCGGGCACGGATCGGTACGTTTCCCTGCATGACTGTCCGCGTCCGCTTCGCGCCCTCGCCCACCGGCTTCCTCCACGTCGGGGGCGTGCGCACCGCGCTCTACAACTGGCTGTTCGCCCGCCACCATGGCGGCGTGACCGTGCTGCGGATCGAAGACACCGACCGCGAGCGGGAGACGGCGGGCGCGATCGAGCAGATCCAGCGCTCGCTCGACTGGCTCGGACTGGACTTCGACGAGTCGCCGCGCACGGGCGGCCCGCACAGCCCGTACCTCCAGAGTGAGCGGGCCGATCGCTATCAGGCGGCCGTCGACCAGCTGCTCGAGCAGGGGCTCGCGTACCGCTGCTACCAGACACCCGAAGAGCTCGAGGCCGCCCGCACCGCGGCACGCCACACCGACGATCCGGCGGCGCCGACGCGGCTGCACCGCGACCTCACCGCCGAGCAGATCAGCCGTTTTGAGGGTGAAGGGCGTCCGGCGATCATCCGCTTCCGCACGCCTCTCGAGGGCGAGACCGTGGTCGAGGATCTCGTGCGCGGGCGCATCGCATTCGAGCATCGTCTACTCGGCGACACGGTGCTGATGCGCGGCGGCGGTGACCCGACGTACCAGCTCGCCAACCCCCTCGACGACATGGCGATGGGCATCACGCACGTTATCCGCGGCGAGGACCTGCTGCCGTCGACGCCGCGCCAGAAGCTCCTGATCGAGGCCCTCGGCGGGACGTTCCCGACCACCGCGCACCTCTCGATGATCCTTGGACCCGACAAGAAGCGGCTCTCGAAGCGGCACGGGGCGGCGAGCGTGGAGGAGTTCCGTGAGCAGGGCTACCTGCCGCACGCTCTCGTTAACTTTCTCGCGCTGCTCGGCTGGAGTTGGGACGGGGCCACCGAAATCATGAGCCTCGAGGAGTTGGTCGAGCGGTTCTCGCTCGAGCGCGTCAATTCCGCTCCCGCGGTCTTCGACCACCAGAAGCTGGCCTGGATGAACGGCGCCTACCTGCGCGAGCTCGAGGCCGGGGCCTACACCGCTGCGCTCAACGCGCACCTCACCGACGCCGAGTCCCCACTGGCCGGCAACGAGCGCCTCAGCGAGCTAGTGCCGCTGGTGCAGGAGAAGCTGGCCGCCTTCGGCGAGTTCGACGCGCTGGCCGGATCGCTGCTCGATGAGCGCGAGCCGGACCCCACGGCATGGGCCAAGCTGCAGGCGGACGCGCAGGCACCGGCCGTGCTGGACGCGGCGATCACGATGCTCACGGCCATCAGCTCGTTCACGCCGAGTGCCATCGAGGGCGCGCTGCGCGGAATCTGCGATCTGCTGGATCTGAAGCCCAAGCACGCCTTCACGCCGATCCGCATCGCCATCACGGGGTCCACGGTCGCGCCGGGCCTGTACGAGTCGATCGCGTTCCTCGGACGCGAGCAGGCTCTCGCCCGTCTGCAGCGCGCTCGCGCCGCCGTGTGAGCCGGGGCAGGAGAGCGGCCGAACTGCGCGTATCGTGGGTTGATGGCCGAGTCCAAGCGTTCCCGTGAGCTGCCCAAGGGGCAGGACGCCGGCGAGTATCGGCCGAAGCGCCTGCGCGGCGTGATCGCCGCCTTCTTCGCCGCGCTGATCATCATCGTCGTCACCGCCCTCGTCACGACGATCGTCGTCGACACCATCCATGGTCGCTCGAACCCGCTGACGGCGATCACGTCTGATCAGGCGGAGGCGCAGGATTCCGTCGACGAGGCACAGGCGCAGGGCTACAAGGACGGCGTCCGCGATACCAAGCAGCAGGCCAAGGACCAGCTTGCTGCACGCTTCGACCAGGGCTTTGCCAAGGGCTATGCGAAGGGACGCAGCGACGTGGAGGACAGCACCGGCCAGGCCGGGGGCTACGCAGAGGGCTTCAATGCGGGCGTCACCGCCGCCGTCGACGCCTACAAAAAAGTGATTGAGCAGGCCCAGCAGATCATCGCCGAGGCTGGCCAGACACCGGTGACAACGGTGCCGACGGTGCCAACCACCGCGGGGTAGGTCGTATGCTGAGGGGGTGCCGCGATGGAGCGCCCGTCGGGAAGCACCGGTCGACCCTGTCCATGCATCCCCTTCTCCTGCCACCGCGTCACCGCTCCGTACTGACCGTCCTCGCCGTCGGACTGGTCGTGGCAGCGCTGCCGGGCGTCGCGGCCGCTGCGGGCCCGACACCGGCACCGGCCAAGATCCTCAGCGTGGCGTGGGGGAGCAGCAACCAGACGGCCTGTCCCGGCGGCACGGCGACGAACCTCGACAACATTCCCGTCGTCTTCACTTGGTTCATCCGGCCGGCCTCGATCCGGCCGAGTGACTTCACCGTCGTCCGCGAGGATGGCACGACGGTGCAGGCGACCTGCGCGATCCAGTACCCACCAGACGAGCGCAACGAGCTCCAGACCATCAACATGATCGGCGACTTCGGCGAGCCGATCGCCGGCCAGCGCCCCGTCGAGCTGCGCGTCACGGGCGCGCTGCAGGGCCGGCCGATTGGCAGCGTCGGCTGGCGGGCCGTCGGGCGGCTGGCGCCGCACGCGATCACTCAGCTTGAGGCGGCGCCGTTCATCGTCGACGCCTGGACGCTGACCCCGCGCCTGTACGCGGGCGACCGCAACCGCTGCACGGTGGGGAGCACCTTCGTGCGCGTCGTCTGGTCGAACGGCATCACGGCCTACTCGACCGGCGCCGAGGTCGGCAGCGCCGTCACCGCCTCCTACCGCGCCGTCTACACGCGGGATGGGCGGCGCCTGAGCGTCGCGCCACTGGCGATCGCCGACCTCAACGACCACAGCACGGCCGCAATGGCCGACAACATGCACGATCTCTGCCTGCCCGCTGTGCCCCGCACGGCGCGGCTGCGCGGCATCACGCTGGCCGCCGACCTGGTGCAGGACCCCAACGGGGATCCGAACGCCGCGCAGCGGTTCTCCGTACGAGGCTAGTGCGGAGCGTGGGGCTGGGGAAGCCGGGGCCGGACTCTCGCGGCAGATTTGGATCCGGATCCAGATGTGCACGAAAACGGCAGATTTGGATCCGGATCTGGATTTGCACGAAAACGGCGGATTTGGATCCGGATCCAGATTTGCGCGGACGCGGCGGATGTGGATCCGGATCCAGAATTGCACCGCTATTGGCGCGGATTCCACTGTCCTTGGTCTCACGGCGTAGTCGGGTTTGGGTACGAGAAAGGGCGGGTTTCGCGGACCTTGCGATCCGCGACACCCGCCCTCCTCCTACGCAAACCTGATTACGCGGTGAGATCCGCTGCCATCTCCTCAAACGCGTCGACGAAGCGCGCGCAGTCCTCGATGGTGTGGGCGATCGAGAGCGTCCACTCCTCCTCGCGGCCCGGGGTCATGAAGACGCCGCGGTTCATGTTGTACAGCCACGCGAGGTCGCACAGCTCGCCGTCCTGCTGCGCCTTGAACGACTCGTAGTCGACGATCGGGTTCTTCGCGAACGTCACGCAGCCCTTGGAGCTGATGCCCACGGTGTAGCCGGGCAGGTTGTGGCGCTCCAGCACAGCCGAGCAGCCCTCGAGCATGAAGTCGTTGAGCGTGTCGAGGTGGTCGTACGCCGCCGGCGTCATCACCTCGAGCAGGTTGGCGCGCGCTGCGGCCATGCACAAC
>JBIIFR010000040.1:0-8209 GCA_044237215.1 Gaiellales bacterium | reverse complement strand
GAAGTGGGAGCCGGTCTCGGGGTCCGAGTAGGAGAGCGTGCCGATCAGCTTGTCCGAGACGACCTTCTTGAGGACGTTCTCGATCTGCCATTCGGTCGCGGTCAGGCGCAGGGCCTCAATGGCGCCGATGTGCATCGTGAAGCACATGGCGGTCGAGGCGCAGCCGTAGCGTGCGATCGTCTCGGTGGTGGCGACCAGCATCGCGTGACCCTGGCCGAGGCCGCCCCACTCCTTCGGCAGCGTCACGCCGAGGAAGGGTCCGAGTGCCTCGAGGCTCTCGCGGGGGAAGATCAGCTCGCGATCGTTCTGCGCGGCGCGCGGTCGGATCTCCTTCTCGCAGATCTCGATCAACTGCTCGCGCAGCGCCTTCTGCTCGTCGTTCAGGAACCAATCCGGGTTGAACATCGGATCGAGTCCGGCTTTCGCGTTCTCTACAGCAACCGCCATGACGGTCATCCTCCTCGATGGACCTTGCTCAGGAGGCTCAAAACGCCGCCCGCATTGGTGGAAAGGCTACCGCACCGTCGTGGCAATGGCATGGCTGTGCCGAACATGACGGGGAATCGCTGGGTGGCGGGGGTGCACATGTCGCGCACCCCCGCCGAAGGCAGCCCTAGAACAGGGTGAGGTAGCGCTTCAGTTCCCAGTCGCTCACGGTCGTGTGGTACTCCTGCCACTCGGCCTGCTTCGTCTCCACGAAGTAGTCCAGATAGTCGCGCCCGTCCATCGAGCCGAGCCAGTCGCGCAGCGGCTTGTTCTTCTGCGCGGCCCGGGTGGCGTCGAGCAGGTTGGCCGGCAGCGTCTTGATGCGCTTCCGCTTGATCTGCGCCGGGGAGAGCTCGTACAGGTTGTCGAGGTTCGGCTCGCCCGGGTTGGCCTTGCGGTCGACACCGTCGAGGCCGCAGCCGATGATCGCCGCTGCCGCCAGGTACGGGTTGGCAGCGCCGTCAGTCGAGCGGATCTCGATCCGACCAGGGGCCGGGATCCGGATCGACTGGGTCCGGTTGTTCGCGCCGTACGTGGCGTAGGCCGGGGCCCACGTTGCACCCGAGGTCGGCGCACCGACACCGATCCGCTTGTACGAGTTGACCGTCGGCGCGAGGATCGCGCTGAGGCCCTCGGAGTTGTCGATGATGCCGCCGAGGAATGCGTAGGCGAGCTTCGACAGGCCGAGACCACGGGGGTCCTTCTTGTCCTCGAACAGGTTCTTCTTGCCGGTCGGGTCCCACAGCGAGATGTGGAGATGGCCGCCGTTGCCCGTCAGGTTGGAGAACGGCTTCGGCATGAACGTCGTCAGCAGGCCGCGCTCCTGCGCCATGGCGTGGACCATGTAGCGGAAGAAGATCGCCTTGTCGGCCGTCCGGATCGCGTCGTCGTACTCGAAGTTGAGCTCGAACTGCCCGTTGGCATCCTCATGGTCGTTGGCGTAGTTGCCCCAGCCCAAGCCATTGAGGTTCTTCGACAGCTGCGAGATGAAGTCGTACGAACGCGTGATGCCCTTCATGTCGTAGCAGGGCTGATCGAGCGTATCGAGATCATCGGCAAGGACGATTTTCCCGTCCCGCTCCTTGAGGAGGAAGAACTCGAGCTCCATGCCCATCTTCAGGCGGTAGCCCAGCTTGGCCGCACGCGCATTGGCGTTCTTCAAAATCGTGCGCGGGCAGAAGTTGTACGGATCGCCGTCGATGGTGATGTCGCAGGCGAAGCGCGCCAGCCCCGGCTTGAACGGCACCGGGGTGTACGACTCCGGATCCGGGATCGCGGCGATGTCCGGCGAGGCCGGGGTCTGGCCGATCGGGCCGGCGGCGAAGCCGGCAAAGCCGGCGCCGTCGTCGAACAGCATGTCGATGCGCTCGGCGGGGACGAGCTTGGCGCTCGGCTTGCCGTGCATGTCGACGAACTGGGCGAAGAAGAACTCGATCTCGTCGGCCTTCGCTCGGCGGCGGGCCTCTTCTTTGTTCTTGGGCTGAGCCACGGTCATCTCCTCAAGTTGCGCGTGGTGAAAGGCATGCTAATCGAACCTTTAGCGGATGGAAAGTGAGCGCATCCTCACGACGCCGGATCGGCCGGGTCGTAGGGGATGACGACGACCTCGATGCCGTCGGCGCGGAGCTTCCGTGCCAACTCGGCCCCGAGGTCGCCCTCGACGAAACGACGAAGTCCGCTGTGCTGCGTCTCGTCGGTGATGATCGTGCGCGCACCGCGGGTACGAGCGATGCGCGCGATGGTCTTGGTGCCCTTGCGGGTCACCGCGACCTGCCCGTCCGTCTCGCCGCCGGCCGCGATGATCGCGTCCACAGCCAGGCCGACCCAGTCGTGCCGTGCCTTCAGTTCCTGCTTCGTCGGCATCAGGCCGGGGTTGGGCAGGCCGAACTGTGTGCCGTAGATGCGGGCAATGGTGACGACGGCGACGGGCCCGGAGGGGGAGCGGGCGATCGCCTCTGCGATCGCCCGCTCCGAGAACCTCCGCCGACCGTCACCGGCGAGGAGCACCTCGCAGGTTCCGGTCGGCTGCTCGTCCCAAGCCCGCTTGCGGCGACGTGGGATCAGCGGCATGTCAGGTCAGGTCCTCAATGGGGATGGTCCACGTGGTGCGGGGTCTGCTGGTGATGGCGCTTGTCCTCGAGGCGGCGCCACAGGTGCAGCGGCACGTAGAGGGCGAGCAGGATCAGGCCGACCCAGAACAGCCAGCGGTAGCCGTCGCCGACGGCGTAGTCCGCAGCAAAGTAGCCGCCGATCGCCCACAAGAGCAGGCCGCCGATGCCCAGGATGATCGCGACCGGCCCCATGATCGCCGGCATCTTGACCGGGCGGGGGAAGTCGTTCCGCTTCAAGCGAAACACACCGAAGCCGATCATGGCGACGGACAGGGCGAATAGGTAGCCCATGTTGCTGAACACGTAGATCTGGAGCGGCGAGCCGACCAGGAGGACGAGCAGCGAGGCCACCAGCGACAGGATGATCGCGGTGCTGGGCGAGCCATGCTTGTTCGTCTTGGCGAAGGCCTTGGGCAGGACGCCGTCGACCGAGCACTGCCAGAGCCCGCGCGACGCGCCGATCAGCGCGTTGAGGACGGACAGCAGCAGCGCCGCGATCAGCGCGAGCCCGAGGAACCAGCGCCAGAACTCGTTGGCGCCGAAGATCTTGTCGACGTAGCCCAGGAAGACGACGTTGGCGTCGCCGGAGCCGAGCTCGGCGAAGCCTGCCGTGCCGAGCACGGCGAGCAGCATCAGCGGGAGGGTGACGTATACGAACAGGCCGAACAGGCCTTCCGCCGTCATCGCGATCTTGGCGTCGCGGGCCGGATTGCGGCACTCGCCGATATAACACGCGGCCGCCTCCATCGCCCAGACGGTCCAGACGAAGATGAAGGCCCAGCCGACGATCAGCTGCCAGGACCCGGTCACGCCCTCGGGCAGCGTCGTCAGCTGCACGCGCCCGAAGTCGATCGTGGAGGGATTGAAGAACGGCAGGATGATGATCAGCACCAGCGGGACGATCGACCCGATGCCGAGGACGGTCGCGAAGGTCGCGCCGAGGCGGATGCCGAGCCAGCCCGGGATAAACACGACGAGCAGGATCACTGCCGCCGTGATGATCACGCCAACCGACCAGGCCGACCCGAACTTGTCGGAGATCGGCCCGAACGTTCCGCCGAGGGGGATGCCGAACAGGTCCGTGATGTAGAGCGCCGCCAGATAGGCGTTGATCGGCGCCACGGTGAACCAGCCGAGCCAGTAGGCCCACGAACTGAGGCCGCCGATGTGCTCGGAGGCCGCATTCCCCCACGGCTTGAAGGTCTCGAACGCGTAGCTCGGCAGTCCGCCCGCCCGATCCGGGAACGCGGAGGCGAGCTCTGCCAGGCAGAAGCAGAGAAACACGCCGACGAGCGTGAGCACGATGAACAGGGTGATGGCGACGCCGCCGAGCGCCAGCAGCGCGTAGCCGGCGAGGCCGATCACCAGGATCGTGCCGGCGAGGCCGATCACGAACGCGCCCCACCAGTTGGTGCCTTTCTCTAGCTCGACGGTGAAGCGTTCACCGGATGGATGCGAAGCCATGGACCCTCCCTCTCGAATGGTGTGGTGAGCAAACCACTAGCCGATGAAGAAGTCAATAGCCGGGCCCGAACTTGTAGGGGGGGAAGCGGCATGCCCGGACGGAGGACCGTGCTACGTTTCCGCGCGATGAAGGCAGATACGCATCCCGATTATCCCGTCGTGACGATCACGTGCTCCTGTGGGAACACGTTCGAGACCCGTTCGACGAAGGGCGACTACAGCGTCGAGCTCTGCTCGAACTGCCATCCGTTCTACACGGGTACGCAGAAGCTGATCGACATCGGCGGCCGCGTGGAGCGCTTCAACAAGCGCCGCGCCCGGGCCTCGTCCTAGCGCGGTAGGGGGCGGGCGATGAGCCACTCCGTCGGAGGACAGGCTGTCGTCGAGGGAGTGATGATGCGTACGCCATCGGCGTGGGCCGTTGCCGTCCGCCGTCCCGATGGCCGCATCACGACCGTCGTGGAGGATGCGCGTTCCGTCGCCCTGCGCTCGCGCGTGCTGCGCTGGCCCGTGATCCGCGGCGTCGTCGCGCTCGGCGAGTCGCTCGCGATCGGAATGAAGGCGCTGTCCCTGGCTGCGCGCCTCTCAAGCAGCGATCACGAGGGCGACGGTGAGGGTGAGGGGGATGGCGAGGGCGAGCTCAGCCGCAAAGAGATCGCGATCGCGCTGGTCGCCGCCGTCGCCTTCAGCGTCATCTTCTTCAAGGTCGTCCCCAGCGTCGTGGCGAACTTCCTGCCGATCGACGACACCGTCCTCTTCGTCGTCGTCGAGGGTCTGATCCGGGTCAGCCTGTTCATCGGCTATCTGCTCTTCCTGACGCTGCTGCCGGATCTGCGCCGCGTCTTCGCGTACCACGCCGCCGAGCACATGGCGATCAACGCGCTCGAGGCCGGCGAGCCGCGGACGGCCGAGGCCGCGGCGCGCTACTCGCGCATCCACCTGCGCTGCGGCACCGCCTTCTTGCTCTGGGTGATGGTCATCGCGATCGTCGTGTTCGCCTTCGTCGGTCGTCCCGACCTCTGGCTGCTGATCGTGTCGCGCATCGTGCTCGTGCCCGTGATCGCCGGCATCGCCTACGAGGTGATCCGCCTCGCGGGCCGTTACGGGCACAAGCCTGTGATCCGCGCCGTGCTCTGGCCGGGCCTGCTGCTGCAGCGCCTGACGACGCGTGAGGCGGACAGGGAGCACCTCGAGGTGGCCGTCGCGGCGCTCGACGCCGTGCTCGAGCGCGAGGCGTTCAATCGCCAGCGCCGCGCCGACGCGCCCGTCGACGTCATGGCCTGACGACGCGGCCACGCGGCGCTCCCGCGTACCCTGCGGCTATGCAACGGCTCGTCACCCAGATCGAGCGATCCTTCGAGGAGGCCGAGCGCGAGCTCGCCGACCCGGCGGTCCTGTCGGACCACAAGCGCCTCGCGGAGGTCGGCCGCACCCATCGGCGCCTGCAGGAGGCGCACGAGCTGGCCAAGCGCTGGCGCGCCGCCACTGCGCTCGTCGCCGACGCGACGGAGGGACTCGAGAGCGAGTCGGACCCCGAGCTGCGCGCGTATCTCCAGGAGGAGCTCGAGTCCGCCCGCGAGGCACTGCCCGGGCTGGAGGAGGAGCTGCGCATCGCGATGCTCGAACGCGACGCGGCCGACGATCGCAACGTGATCATCGAGATCCGTGGCGGCACGGGCGGGGAGGAGGCGGCGCTGTTCGCCGCGGACCTCTTCAAGATGCTGACGGGCTACGCCGACCGGCTCGGCTTCAAGCATCAGGTGCTCACGTCGGACCCGTCCGACTCGGGCGGCCTGAAGGACGTCTCGTTCGAGATCACCGGCGACGGCGCCTACTCCGCCTTCAAGTGGGAGTCCGGTGTGCATCGTGTCCAGCGCGTCCCGGCCACCGAGACGCAGGGACGCATCCACACCTCGACGGCCACCGTCGCGGTGCTGCCCGAGGCCGAGGAGGTCGAGGTCACGATCGACCAGAAAGACCTCAAGATCGACGTCTTCCGCGCCACCGGCCCCGGCGGCCAGTCCGTCAACACGACGGACTCGGCCGTCCGCATCACCCACCTGCCGACCGGTGTCGTGGTCGCCTGCCAGGACGAGCGGTCGCAGCTGCAGAACCGCGAGCGCGCGATGAAGATCCTGCGCGCCCGCATCTACGAGGCCGAGCGGGAGCGCCTCAACGCCGAGCGGGCTGCCACGCGCACCGCCCAGATCGGCACCGGCGCGCGCTCGGAGAAGATCCGCACCTACAACTATCCGCAGAGCCGCGTGACGGACCATCGCATCAAGTTCACCTCGCACGACATGGATCAGGTGCTGATCGGCGCGCTCGAGCCGTTCACCGCCGCGCTCCAGGCCGACTGGAACCGCCAGTTGCTCGAGGCCGCCTCCGCCGATGGCTGAGGCCATGCCCGGGGGGATGAAGAACGTCAAGGACGTCGTCGCGCTGTCGTCCGCCTACCTGGCCGCCAAGGGAATCGACACCGCCCGGCTCGACGCGGAGAAACTGATCGGCAGCGTCCTCGGGCTCGACCGCCTCGCGCTCTACCTGCACCACGACCGGCCCGTCACGCCCGCCGAGCTCGACGCGATCCGGCCACTTCTTCGGCGCCGCGCCGATCTCGAGCCCGTGGCGTACATCCTCGGTGAGGTCGGCTTCCACCGGCTCGTCCTGAAGACGGATGCGCGGGCGTTGATGCCGCGCTCCGAGACGGAGACGCTGGTCGAGGTGGTGCTTGCCAATCTCCCGAAGGGCGGCACGCTGCTCGACGTCGGCACCGGCTCGGGTGCCATCGCCATTGCGGTCAACCACGAGCGCCCCGACGTGACCGTCACCGCGGTTGATCGCTCGACGGCTGCGCTGTCGTTGGCGCGCGAGAACGCGGATCGGATCGGCGTCGCGATCGAGTTGCTCGAGTCGGACCTGGCCGCTGCCGTGGTGGGGCGGACCTTCGACGTGGTCGCGGCGAATCTGCCGTACATCCCCGACGGCGATCCGCGCACCGAAGCGGGCGTCGTGCGACACGAGCCGCACCTCGCGCTGTATGCCGGTCCCGATGGGCTCGATCTGATCCGCCGGCTCGTGGCGGACGCGCCGGCGCTGCTGAACCCGGGCGGGATGATCGTGCTGGAGAACTCGGACGAGCAGGCTGCAGCGGTGCGGGGGCTGCTCGAGGCTGCGGGGTTCGTTGACGTGGCGTGCCATCGCGACCTGGCGGGGGTGGATCGGGTGGTAGCGGGGCGGCTGGGCTGAGTCTCGTCATGCGACACAGGGTCTGACCCTTTTGTCGCACGCATGGCGCGGATTCCGGCCAGCACCACCAGCGCCATGTGCGGGCTGCACACTGGGGTAGGGGATTGACAGGCGTCGGTGCTGCTTGCCGGAACCCACGCCCCGCGTACACTCCGCCGCATGGCCATCAACGATCTCTCCCTCGACACCCTCCGCACCGCCGGGCTCGAAGCCGTTGACCCGGCGATCGCGGCCCTGCTCGACCGCGAGTTGGTGCGCCAGCGCGACGAGCTCGAACTGATCGCCTCGGAGAACTTCACGTGGCCGTCGGTGATGGAGGCGGTCGGCAGCGTCGCCACCAATAAGTACGCCGAGGGGTACCCGGGCAAGCGCTACTACGGTGGCTGCGACGTCGTCGACGAGATCGAGACGCTGGCTATCGAGCGCGCCAAGAGCCTCTACGGCGCCGAGCACGCCAACGTTCAGCCGCACGCCGGCGCGCAGGCCAACATGGCCGCGTACCTCGCGCTGCTCAGCCCCGGCGACACCGTGCTCGCGCTGCGCCTCGACCACGGCGGCCACCTCACGCACGGCCACCCCGTCAACTCGTCGAGCAAGTACTACAACTTCGTGCACTACGGCGTCTCGCCGGAGACCTTCACGATCGACATGGAAGACGTCCGCCGGGCCGCCCACGAGCACAAGCCGAAGCTGATCATCACCGGCGCCAGCGCCTATCCCCGCACGCTCGACTTCGCGGCCTTCCGCGAGATCGCAGACGAGGTCGGTGCGCTCTTCATGGTCGACATGGCGCACATCTCCGGTCTCGTCGCCGCCGGCGAGCATCCGAGCCCGGTGCCGTACGCCGACGTCGTCACGTCGACGGTGCACAAGTCGCTGGCCGGCCCGCGCTCGGGCTT